>NZ_JAEQCI010000037.1:0-62386 GCF_020738565.1 Microcoleus sp. PH2017_12_PCY_D_A
GCAACAATTAGGGCAACTAATTTCTAATGTCATATCACGCTATGGGAAACACTTCTCTAATTATAGCTTACTCCGATCCTTTCCTTCAGGGCACTACCCGTCGCGGCAAATACGTAGCTTTTTTTACCGCAGATGCAAGCATAGAGACGCAGTTGAAGAAGGGCTGTAAGTGCGTGCAATTGCCAGCTATATTGGCTAAGTGGCTGAAAGTAGAAATGATAAAGGTACGAGCATGGCATCCATCCGCGAGTTGCACCGACAACTGGTCAATAAAGAACGCTCTGCTGTGGAAATTACTCAAGAAGCATTAGACCGAATTACCCAGCTAGAGCCGAAATTGAAAAGCTTTCTGTGCGTGACAGCAGACAGCGCATTGGCCGAGGCCCACAAAGTGGATGCCCAAATTGCAGCAGGCGAAACAATTGGGTTGTTGGCCGGCATCCCGATCGCCGTTAAAGACAATATGTGCACTCTAGGCATTCCCACAACCTGTGGATCTCGGATTTTGGAGAATTTTGTGCCTCCCTACGATGCAACCGTCGTCTCCAAACTCAAAGCAGCCGGCGCCATCATTCTGGGCAAGGCGAATATGGACGAGTTTGCCATGGGGAGCTCGACGGAAACTTCTGCCTATCAAGTTACCGCGAATCCTTGGGACTTGGAGCGCGTGCCCGGAGGTTCTTCTGGCGGTTCTGCAGCAGCGGTAGCCGGCGGAGAATGCGTCGTTAGCTTGGGTTCGGATACTGGGGGTTCGATCCGTCAACCTGCTGCTTTTTGCGGTTTGGTGGGGCTGAAACCGACCTATGGATTGGTTTCTCGTTACGGTTTGGTGGCCTACGCTTCTTCTCTCGATCAAATCGGGCCCTTTGGCCGGAATGTTGAGGATACGGCGATTTTGTTGGGGGCTGTCGCTGGTTATGACAGTAGAGATTCCACGAGTCTCAATGTCCCAATTCCTGACTACGCCCAAGCTTTGAGACCCAGTTTGCGACCGAAGGGTCAGATTAGAATTGGTGTAATTAAAGAAACTTTTGGTGTAGGGTTGGATGCGGCGGTGAAAGACGCTGTTACAAAGGCGATCGAGCAATTTCAACAATTGGGCGCAGAAATTCAAGTCGTTTCTTGTCCCCGGTTCCGCTACGGTTTGCCCACTTACTACATTATTGCTCCCTCGGAAGCTTCGGCGAATTTGGCGAGATATGATGGAGTTAAGTACGGTTTCCGATCGCCCGATCCCGACAATCTTTTGGATATGTATGCCAAAACTCGGGCTCAAGGGTTCGGTGCGGAAGTTAAACGCCGAATTGCGATCGGTACTTACGTGTTGTCCGCTGGATATTACGACGCCTATTATCTCAAAGCTCAAAAAGTTAGGACTTTGATTAAAGAAGACTTTGAAAAAGCTTTTTCTCAAGTTGATGTTTTGGTCTGTCCCACTGCTCCGACTACGGCTTTTAAGGCCGGCGAAAAATTCAACGACCCCCTGAGTATGTATTTATCAGATTTGATGACTATTCCGGTGAATCTTGCTGGTTTGCCAGCTTTGAGTTTGCCCTGCGGATTTGATGATAAAGGACTGCCGGTGGGCATACAACTGATTGGTAATGTTTTGCAAGAATCTCGGCTGTTTCAAGTCGCTCATGCTTACGAACAATCCACCAATTGGCACTTGCGTCATCCAGAATTGGATTAATTTTTGAAATTAGGCGGAACGCTGCTGCGGAAGTTAGTAATCGATCGAAAGCTAATCATCTGAATTAATCATTTGTTATTAGTTTTTGACCGATCTCTAATTCCCCGCGTGCCCTATTTTCTATGAACAAGTTACTGGTATTTCTTTTGTCTAAACCCCTCATAACTTTTGGGATAGTTTTGGCGATCGCTTATTCTGCTGCTTGTGTATTTCTATTGGCGGCGCAAGGTAAGTTTATCTTTTTTCCGGCGCGGGCGATCGAAACTACTCCCGACGATTTTCAGTTGAAATATCAAGATGTTTGGCTGCCAATTCCAGCTAAAACAGGGGCGGTGGAAACAGTCCACGGGTGGTGGATTCCGGCCTCGGAAAACCCCGGCAAGTTTCGGGGGGAAGTAAGAGAAGCCGAGACGGTTCCTCTATCGGAAACCCCCCCCAGCCCCCCCTTGTTAAGGGGGGGAGCAAGAGGGGCTGTTCCTGTCCCCCCCCTTAACAAGGGGGGGTTAGGGGGGGTTCCGGTTCCTGGACTTAACAAAGAGGGGTTAGGGCGGGTAGTTTTGTACTTGCACGGTAATGGTTCAAATGTGGGAGCAAATGTGGAACACGCTAATCGATTTCATCGGTTAGGTGTGTCGGTATTTCTGATCGATTATCGCGGTTACGGCAAAAGTCAAGGCGATTTTCCGAGCGAATCTCGGGTGTATGAGGATGCTCAACAGGCTTGGGATTATTTGGTGAAACAGCGCGGGATTAATCCGAATCAAATTTATATTTACGGTCATTCTTTGGGAGGGGCAATTGCGATCGATCTGGCAGTGCGCCACCCGGAGGCGGCTGGGTTAATTGTGGAGGGTTCTTTTACTTCGATACGGGCGATGGTGAATTTCCAACAACCGCAGTTTTTGATGTTTCCGATAGATTTGTTGCTGACGCAGCGGTTTGATTCTCTGTCAAAAGTCGATCGCCTGCAAATGCCGGTGCTATTTATTCACGGGACTGCTGACAGTGTGGTTCCAGCCGAAATGAGCAAAAAACTGTTTGATGCAGCACCCGAGCCCAAACAGCTTTACATGGTTCCCAATGGAGGACACAATAATGCGGCACAAATCGGCGGTGCAGAATATCTGCAAAGAGTCAGGCAATTTTTGGATAGTTCCAAGTAGGTAAAAGTTATTGTAGCCGAGTCTCAGAAAGATGAGGTATGACTGGGCATGGGGGATGGGGCTCCGTGGGCTCCGTGGGCATGGGGCATACCTCACCACGCGATCGAACCGCTATATATCGCAAGAAACCGGGTTTTTGAGTTTAGTTTGTAGTAATTAGTGACGCATGGGGGGTGAGAAACCGGGTTTCTATGAGTTTTGGGTTTGGTAACGAGAACTCTCGGAAGAAACCCGGTTTCTGGCTTCGCGAGTGCGATCGCCCATATGCAATTCAAACCCACAACAGCTTAAGACTTAATTCAACCTTAAAATATCTAACCACCAGTCATTGACGGCACGGCAGTAATTGCAGTAATTGTTCGAGCTAACCGGTTGTTGTTTGTTAACATCACAACCTCGCCGAGATATTTTGCGGTTCGGCATCCGGGCGCCGCAGAAATTGGCATCTGTAAGATTAGCTTTGTTCAATCTCGCATCGCTCAAGTCGGCCCCTCTGAGGTCTGCACCGCTGAGATTTGCACCGCTTAAATCAGCTTCTTTGATGTCTGCACCGCTGAGATTTGCACCACTAAAATCGGCATTTCTCAGATCGGTGCGACTTAGTTTAGCTGCGCTCAAATTACTGCATTTTAAGTTGGCCAACTGGAGAGATGCGTCGATCAGAGAACTCTCGCTGAGGTTAGCATTTTCTAAGTTTGCTCCCCTGATGTCAGCCCTGCTCATGTCGGCTTTGCTGAGGTCGGCGTCGGCCAAAAAGGCGTTTTTCATGTTGGCGTTGTTTAAATTAGCTTCCATTAAATCCGCCGCAGTCAAATCCGCATCCACTAAGTCGGCCCTGCTGAGAGTGGCGCGGCTCAAGGAAGCGCCAAACAAATCTGCACGGCTCAACGAAGCCCCAAATAAGTCGCATCCGGGACATCCTCTTGTTGCTAGCAGCCGCTTGATTAGAGGCAGATTTTGAGCTTGTAAGGGAACTGCTGCGCCAAATGGGAGTAACAGAATCACTGCTGCCAGAATTGTCAGTTTAATTTTTGTCATCAGGTGTTGCGCGTTTAAATTGTATATTTCAATTCCCTATCAAAATTAGTCAAATTCTCCGATATTCTCCGATTTTCCCCTGTTTCTTTTCTCCATTCTCCACCTCGAACATAACAGACTGTGCAGATGCAAGCAAAGCTTAGTCGGGGTAATTCCTCTAACTGCCTTCGATCGCCTAGTTTTCTGCTGGAATAACGCGCGCGGGGCTAAAAACAGGGTTTATTGGTAGATTTTTCGCTGTCAAACCCCATATTTTTAGCAGAAACGGCGTTGTTTGCAGCAGTCCTAGTCTAGTCCATTGACCAAGAATTTTTTGATGGTACCCGCCACGTGATTTATCCGTGGAATCAATCCAAAATCTAAAATCTAAAATCCTCAAGGCCCCGAATTTATCCGTGGGGTCGCCTCCAAAATCTAAAATCTAAAATCCAAAATCGAATGACGGGGCACGGCGGTGTGAGGTTCGCCGGCGATCGCCTTTGCGGATATTACTTACTCCTTTAGGATGAGAGCGATTACCTCAAATCAGCTTTGCAGGCTACCGGCGAGCCGCAGTTCGCAGTGATTCAATGCCTTGTATTTTCTAGTTTGCGACGGCTGGGGTAAATGGCTGGCTCCGGCAGTGGTTCGGTAATTTCTGGTGGATGCAGGCGGATTTTGATGCTATTGCGATCGATCTCCGTACAGGCGATCGGTAAATAAGCCAATTGGCTTAGACTCTTAAGACATATTGCTGATGCGATGCCTTCTGTAAAAAAGATAGCATTTTGTTGTGATCGCCGAAATTATACCGAACAAGCAAGTATAAAAAACGACAAGGTGTGTCGGCGGGTGTGAAAATTGGACACAACTAATACTTTCAGACGAGGAAAATCAATGTCGAACAGCATAGATCAACTGGCAGAAGGCGGCAGAGGGATCAAACTCATGTGGCAGATTGCAGACGAGCTGAGTTACACCCGGACTTTCGACGGTCGAAATTGTTTGTCGCTGAGCAAAAGTTACGAAGTAGAAAGTCGATCGCGATCGCAAAATATAAAAAAGGCTAGCCCTTTAGATGGGTTCATGAATTTGTTAAAAAAGA
Source organism: Microcoleus sp. PH2017_12_PCY_D_A (assembly GCF_020738565.1). Lineage (NCBI taxonomy): Bacteria > Bacillati > Cyanobacteriota > Cyanophyceae > Oscillatoriales > Microcoleaceae > Microcoleus > Microcoleus sp. PH2017_12_PCY_D_A. The sequence continues at coordinate 4,979 of NZ_JAEQCI010000037.1, forward strand.
AGTGGGATTGGCAAGATGACATAGAGCAGGAAGCAGAACTGAATGAAAGTTCTGTTAAAAACATCAACCTGCAAGTCAACACAGATGTGAATGCTTTAACTAGAGTTTTGGATTGGTTCGAGCAGTTGCAAGATGTATCGATCCCCACTGAGGCTTGGTTCCAATTTCAGTTAGCTTTAGCTGAAGGTTTCACTAATGCAGTTCGCCACGCTCACAAAAATCTGCCCGTAGAAACTCCTATTCAACTCCAAATTACGGTATTTAACGGACACTGGGAACTCAAAATTTGGGATTGCGGCCCGCGTTTTGATTTTGATGCTAAGCTCGCGGAAATTATCATAGCAGATAGAAAATGCTTGGCTGATTTAGAGGTTTTGAACGATACTTGCTTGATACCTAGCAGACCGGCAACTTTGGAAATATCTCAGTTTCGGATTGCTGGGTAAAGTAACAATTAACAGACTGGCACGGTTGAAAATGTGTTATGCTAATAACGGTGTTAGGGAAAGAGTTAAGGGTTGTTTATCCGCGCAGGTCACTGGTTTTTAATACTAGCGATCTGCTGCGGAGAGGGTTAAAAGCTATGGGCTTGGGTGAGTCTCTAGCAGTTCGACAGAAAAGGGTTCCTTTGTCAAATTAGGCATGAAAAATTCAAAATAAAAAGTTAAAAATTATTCACATTAATTTTTAACTTTTTAATCTATCATGGTATCTGGTCGCTCACCAAATACTAATGATTTCCAAAGAAAGTTTATTTGTGCTGTCTCTATTTCCCTACTTGGGTTTTCTCTGGTTTTTGACAAAATCTGGAAAAACACCTCGTTTAGCTCTGATGGGATTTTACGGGACTCTGGTTTTTGTGGCCGTGACTATTCCTGCCGCAATTTACGCAAAAGTTGCCTACAACGAGTCGCTAGCAAATGTCGATTGGCTGCACGGTTCTGCGGAACTATTCTTGACACTTGCCAATATTTTAGTAGTTTTAGGCTTTCGGGAAGCGGTGATTAAAGCCAAAGCATCCTCACAGAATGGTGGCGAAAAGCAAGAGTGTCTTGCAGACGCGGGAGAATAAGCCGTTAACTGTTTATACAATTTTTCTAAAATCGTGCAACACTCTTCGACCCCCCCAGCCCCCCCGCTGCATTGCGGGGGGGACAAGAATACTGTTGCATTCTTTTTTTAAATTGGTATTAGTCTTGGACGCAGGCGGGGTCAAAAACCAGGTTTCTGTCTTAACCTCTATGGCTCACAATTGGTAATTTTGGGTAGAAACCGGGTTTTTACGGTGAAGCGCGTCCTAAAGTTAACTGTAGAGATAGCAATTGGCGATCGGCTTGCCCTGCAAAATTTCACCAAAGCATTAGAATATTTAGAACTACCATGTTGCTAAGTTTAGCTTTGGTGGGAATCTCCAGGCAGGAACACAGATGAGCTATTGCCTCAATCCCCATTGCCAGAAGCCGCAGAATCCTGATTCAACCAAGTTTTGTCTGGCGTGCGGCTCAAAATTGCTGCTGAAAGAGCGTTACCGCGCCCTTCAACCTATCGGTGAAGGAACATTTGGCCGCACTTTTTTAGCTGTCGATGAAGATAGGTTGAAAACTCGCTGCGCCATCAAACAATTTTTTCCCCACCTTCAAGAAAAGGCAGAATTAGAAAAGGCAACTGCACTGTTTAAACAAGAAGCTCATCGGCTTTACGAACTCGGGGAACACCCGCAGATTCCAAGTTTGCTGGCTTCTTTTGAAGATGCAAAACACCTGTATCTTGTCGAAGAGTTAATCGAAGGAAATAATTTGTTTCAGGAGTTGCAGCAGCGGGGAGCTTTTAGCGAGGAACAAATTTGGGAATTGTTGATTAATTTGTTGCCTGTTTTGCAATTTGTTCACGAGCAGCAGGTGATTCATCGGGATATTAAGCCGGAAAATATTCTGCGGAGAAATTCCCAAACTCTCTCGACTTTTGGTAATGGAAAAAAAGGGATAATTCGGGCCGGGTGTCCTGCTGTACAGGGGAAGCCCAGGGGGGGTCAGTTTGTGCTGGTAGATTTTGGGGTGGCCAAGCAGATTAGCGCTATTTCTGAGGCGAAAACTGGTACGATAACGGGAACTGCTGGCTATGCGCCGATCGAACAAATCCGCAGCGGTAAGGCCTATCCGGCGAGCGACCTTTACAGTTTGGGCGTTACCTGCATTCACTTGCTGACTGGGGCGGTGCTGAATGATTTGTTCGATGCTTTGGAATGCAAATGGATTTGGCGATCGCACTTAGCACAAAAAGGCATCAAAGTCAGCCAAAAATTAACAACTATTTTAAATAAATTGCTCAAAGATTCGGTAAGAGAGCGATATCAATCCGCCGCAGAAGTGCTGCACGACTTGGTAAAATTTGGGCAATATCCCCGATCGCAAATTGCCTATAACTATCGCACCAAAATAGCCATTAATTCGTCTGTAACTCACTCGCAGACAACGACAGCAACCGCCGTTTCTGCCGCGCCACCCCAGAATGTGCAGGTGACAACCGCAGCTAGCAACCCGCAATTATTGTCTCATAACTGGCAGTGCGCGCGCATTCTTCACGGTCATGCAGACTCGGTTAATGCTATTGCAATTAGCCCTCAAGGCAATATTCTCGCTAGCGCCAGCGATGATAAAACAATTAAGCTGTGGAACCTGCAAACAGGAGAATTAATCCATACTTTTTTCGGTCATTGCGCGACGGTTGATGCGGTGGCTATCAGCCCCGATGGGAGAATGCTGGTTAGCGGCAGTTTTGACAGAAAAGTTATTGAGTGGAAGCTGGATAAAAAGGCGATGATTCGCGAGTTTTACAGCGATTATGGGTCGCCGTACAGTCACCGCTACGGCTCCGTATATTCGGTGGCTTTTAGCTGCGATGGAGGAGCCATTGCGAGTGCGAGCGGGGACAAGAGTATTAAGTTGTGGAACCAGCACAACGGAGCTTTAGTTCACAAACTTTCGGGCCATTCTGACAAGGTTTTATCTGTGAGTTTCCGCCCTCAAAGTATGATGCTGGCTAGCGGTAGTGCGGACAAAACTATTAAGGTTTGGCGCCTAGGGATGCGAGAGAGCGTGCGGACTTTTGTCGGACATTCTGATTGGGTTTATGCGATCGCCTTTAGTCAAGATGGTAAGATGATTGTCAGCGGCAGTGCGGACGCTACGATAAAATTGTGGAATCCCGATACCGGGGAATTGATTAATACTTTGATCGGGCATTCTGACGAGGTGATTTCGGTGGCTATCAGTCCCGATCGCGAAACTATGGCTAGCGGCAGTCGAGATGGTACTGTTAAACTGTGGAACTTGCAAACAGGCCTATGTTTGTCGAGTCTTGTGGGGCGCAATCCGGTGGCTTTTAGTCCTGACGGTCAAACTTTAGTCACCGGTGGCGATGGGGATGAAATGTTAATTTGGCGGGCGTTTGTTTAGTTGGGCGAGATAGTTGAGATACTGGGATATGCGATCGACATCTGCGTCAATTAAGCGATTGGCCCAAGAATGTATGTTAAGTTGCGATCGAACTTCTCGAAATATCGCAGCATCCCCCCGACTGTCGAGAGGAAAAACCCAAGCATCAAATCCCGCCGACTTGAGACGGCTAACAGCGCCATCGCCATCTTGTACCCACAATTGACGCTTGATGCGAAGCGGCTGACAGGAATATTCACCGACAACGATTCCTCCGACAGAAACGCTAGCATCCTCTCCACGATTGGAAAGTTCTTGCAAAATAGCTTTCAGAGAATTGAGGTTTTTGACATCTTGCACCTGCGGCGGTGTAAACTTGACAATCACCATTTCTGTAACTTCCACTGGTTTTGTCGATCGTCCAAAGTTGACTGGTTGATTCGCCCAAGAGTTTTGTTTTTCCGGCTGAGTCGCCCAAGAGTTTTGTTTTTCCGATGGCGGAGCCCAAGAATTTTGTGTTTCCGATGGCGGAGCCCAAGAATTTTGTGTTTGCAATGGCGCCGCCCAAGAATTTTGTGTTTCCGGTACTGGGTTCTCGATTTCCTCTGTAACCTTTGGTTCCTCTACAGGCTTTGCAGTATCTACAATGATCTGAATTTCCTCGCCATCCTTCTCAATTTTCCCACTAATCTGTAAGATAGCATTCTCTGTAATATGCTGTTTAACTTCTTCATAACTCTTGGGAAACACAACAGCCTTGATTTGGTGTGTCAAATCTTCTAACTGCAAAATTGCCATCGCATCGCCTTTTTTTGTCACTACAAGTTTGATAGCATTGAGCATGACAATAACGGATACTTTACCCTTTTTCTCGGCTAACTGTGCGAGAGTCACCACATCTGGATCTTGATTGGATTGAAGCAGAAACTTGAGGGGATGCTCTGATACATAAAAACCCAGCAATTCTTTTTCTAAACGCAATTTTTCCTGCGTGTCAAAATCTTTCACAGTTTTTGATTTTGGGGCAGAATCATAGGTATTCGCCGACTTAGCAAAGCTGTTCCCACCTAACAAGTCAAACAGATTACCTTGACCGCTTTCCCGATCTTTTTTGCGGTCTTGGGCCCATTTCATCACCCCTTCAAGGTCATTTATTAATTGACGGCGGTTGGGTACGATTTTATCAAAAGCACCGCAGTGAATCAAGGCTTCTAGGGCGCGACGGTTGACAGAATGTAGATTTACGCGATCGCACAAATCTGGTAAAGACTTAAAATTACCCCCTTCCTTTCGCGCCTCCAAAATATTCTCAATTGCCCCTTCACCAACATTTTTGACCGCCGAAATTCCAAACAAAATTTTATGTTTTTCTGCCTTTGTCATCTCCATAGGAAGTGGCGTAAAAGTAAGTTCAGAACCATTAATATCAGGTGGCTCAACGTCAATCTTCAGTTTGATACAATTAGCAATATATCTCTGTACTTTCTCCTGATCGCCTCGGTTAGCTGTCAGCAGTGCAGCCATGTATTCAACAGGAAAATTTGCTTTTAAATAAGCAGTTTGATAAGTGATATAGGCATAGGCCATTGAATGGGATTTATTAAAGCAATTAGAGGCCACAAGACTATTTTCTAGGATAAAGTTATGTTCTCGTTCCACACCAATGTCATATACTTCTTGAGTTCCTAGTGATTTTCGACTAATAATTTTAACCATGTTTGTAACTCCTGAGAATATCCTCAATTTTAGTCTTTTTTCGTTGCAGCCCCAATCTGGGGTACTGATACACAAAATCATAGAACGCTTGTATGTTTTTTCGACTAAATATTCTCCAATAATAAACTTTTTTAAATTGATGCTCTTGTACAGAACCCATGCCTAAGTGCCTTGCTAGTTCGCAGGCAAATTCAAAGGAACCGACGATGCACACTAAACCGCCACTCCTGCCTTTGTTTGCATAAGCACAACCGTCACCGTCAAAGTAGCCTAACACATAAGACGCTAAATATTTTGAGTTAGGGAAATAAGTAACTCCTGAAAAAGTTCTTCCTGTTATGATGCCGTAGGCATGTAAAGAGCTTGCCAGCTTTTCAGAAGAAAAATTTATTCGGTAGTGAGGAGCATAATTTTGAGGCTGAACAATTCTAATCTCACCCGAATATTGTAGCTCTCTGCTGAGCATTTCTGTAAGTTGTTTGTCAATAGATTCAAAAGCTACATAATTAGTTTGAGTAACGCAGCCATCGGCAGCTATCAAACCTAATAAATAGGCTTTAGCTTGAGAGTCAATTACATCAAAATAGCTTTCATTTAAAGTATAGCGGTTTCGCCGCTTAGTATTAATGTCAGCTTCTTTTAAAACTCTTGAAACCGCTCTCTCGCTTACCCCAAGGTAGTTAGGAATTTCTCGACACTCCATGCCCTGATTAAAAGCAGAAATGATTTGTTCCTTGTGTTCCGATTTTAGTTTCCTATAGTCGAGATACATTTTATAGATGTGAGATGGAGTTGATTTGTTTTAAGTCTAATCCTTTTTCAAAGATTTCGTCAACGGGCAGCATTTGAGCGTCAGCAGTCATAAACTTGTGATCTTTTGTCGCGCGAATTATCGAGCCATCTTCCAGACAATACTCAAAGACCTCCTGCTGACCTCGGCGATGCCGCTGTGCAATTGGCTGTGTATAAATATGGCCATTATTATCAACACTGTAAACATGACATTCAATTTCTTCCTCAACGATTTTGCCAATAGCCATCGGCCCATATTCCACAGTCAATATCTTCGTGTCATAGCTCAAGCAATATTCAGCGAATTGTAGCATTTGCCCGAACAACTCTTCGGCAACTCTTTGAGCGACACCATTCTTAGTTGCCCCATCAATAAATGTTTCCTTTTGCTTCTGCATTTCATCAGCCTTCTTCTTGCCCATGGCGCGGCGCAGCAAGTCAGCTTGACCTAAAGAATAGCCCGCCAAATCTTGAGCCATCCGCATAATTTGCTCTTGGAAACAAAGCGTTCCATAGGTCTCTTTCAAAATCGGTTCTAACAGCGGATGGTCGTATTTAACCACTTCTCTACCGTGTTTGCGATCGATAAATTGTGGAATCAAACCAGCATCCAGCGGGCCGGGACGATAAAGCGCCAGAATAGAAGAAATATCATCCAGACAAGAAGGTTTGATTTTTTTTACTACATCCAGCATCCCAGAAGATTCTAGCTGAAAAACACCTTCTAAATCTCCTTTTTCTAATAGTTGATAAGTCTTTGCTACATCACCGGGTAACTTGTTGTTCCTAGTAAATGTCTCTTGAGCTCTGCGTTCTATGTCAGAAGGTAAGCCTTCAGCATTGATAGTTATATCTTGAGTTTGCTTAACATAATCAACGGTTTTTTGAAGCGTTGTTAAATTTTTTAATCCCAAAAAGTCCATTTTTAGTAGACCCAAAAATTCCAAATCTTCCATGAAATATTGGGTGATTACAGCACCATTATCATTCTTTTGCAACGGTACAATTTCATCAAGGGGGACAGAAGAAATTACCACGCCGGCGGCGTGAACACCATAGGTTTTGTTGGTTCCTTCAATACGAATCGCCATGTCAATCCACTGACGTACTGGAACGTCAGTACCAGTTTCGGCATTAATACAAATTGTATTTTCGTAGTTAGTTTTAAATTCTAGTGCAGGTGTATTATCGGAAATCATTACTTTGAGTTTTTCCGGTTTCCCCCGCGATACTGGAATCATTTTCGCCATCTCATCGGCTTTTTTGTAGGGAATACCTAAAACTCTGGCAACATCTTTCAAAACAGCTTTTGATGTCATCCTGTTAAAGGTAATAATTTGCGCTACGCGGTCTGTACCATATTTGTCTGTAACATATTTAATCATATCGTCCCGTCTTTCGATGCAGAAATCGCTATCAATATCTGGCATCGATTTACGTTCGGGATTGAGAAATCTCTCGAATAGCAGTCCGTGGTGTACCGGGTCTATGTTGGTAATATTGAGGACGTAGGCAACTAAAGAACCTGCGGCAGAACCTCGTCCTGGCCCGACGGGAATATTGTTGTCTCTAGCATATTTCATGTAATCCCAGACGACTAAAAAATATTCAGAAAAACCCATCTGCTGAATCATTTTTAGCTCATATTCTAGTCTTTGTTTGTAGACTGGGGGGATTTCATTTCTGGTACGGGCTTTGAGGCGTTCTAATAGTCCTAGCCAAGATATTTCTTCTACATAGGTATCGGCGGTATGTTCTGGGGGAATTGGGATTGTGGGAATCCGAGCTTCTCCTGTGAGTTCGTATCTTGATACTTTATTTGCTACTTCTAGGGTGGTTTCGATCGCCTCTTTGATCGTTTCATCATCTAAATGATCTCGAAACAGTTGCGCCATCTCGTCGGCGGATTTCAGATATTCTGTGCCGCTGTAGCGCATCCGCTTTTCTTCTTCAATTAGTTTGTTGGTGTTGATGCACAACAAAGCATCGTGAGCTTCTACGTCGTTGCAGGAAATATAGTGAGAATCATTGGTGGCAATTATTTGAATTTTGAATTCGCGGGCAATTTTGACGATTTCAACATTAACCATGCGGTCTTCTTGGGAACCGTGGTCTTGAATTTCTATATAATAGTCTTCTCCAAATACTTCTTTATACCATTTGGCAACTTCGCGGGCAGTATCTAGCTTGTTTTGCAGAATCATTTGGGGAACTTCGCCACCCAAACAAGCGCTGGTAACAATTAAGCCTTCGGAGTATTGTTTGAGGAGTTCTTTGTTGATGCAAGGACGGGCAAAAATACCTCTTTCGGGCATTCCTTTTAAATGGGAAATTGTGGTAAGTTTTACTAAGTTTTTATAGCCTTGGGTGTTTTTAGCTAAAACAACTTGATGGTATTTTCTTCTACCTCGAACTTTGACTTCGATGTCGCCGTTGACGACGTACATTTCATTGCCAATGATGGGCTTGATATTTTTATTTCGGCAAACTTTGATTAGCTCGATCGCCCCGTACATCACGCCGTGGTCTGTAAGGGCGATCGCGGGCATCCCCAATTCCACCGCCCGTTCAGCTAGCTGCTGTAGCTGAGACGCGCCGTCTAGCAGGCTGTAGTCGCTGTGAATGTGCAAGCCAACGAAGGACATAGGGATTTAAAATATTAAGATTTTAGATTCTAAATCTTACACCATTCGCGTGGCAAAGGATAAAATAAAAAACAAAGCTTGTTATCACTTTTGAGATAATTTGGGCTGGGGGGTTTGATACCGCATAAGATGAGTTTGCTATGTATTGATGATTTAATCGGTGAATTATTGTCGATCGCGATCGGGCTTTTACAAACTTGCTTGTTCCAAATAATCTTCCAAATCTTTAACGCGCTGTTGCGTCACTGTGGCTTTGCAAGAAACGTAGATAGGAGCAGCTAAAGTACCGCCTTCAAAGTGCCCTGCTTCATAATTACAAGTTTCATCTCTAAATTTTACCCAAGTACGCTGTGCCGTAGTCAATCTCTGCTTTTGTTTGCTGTTAATTTTTGGCAGAAGTTGCTGATATAATTGATTGAGCTTTGTATCGGCTGCTTTGAACTCTTGACTAGAACAGATAGTCATGTCAACAGTAGTCTGAGGGCTTTTACAGTTTGGCTGTTGGGCTATTTGCACTCGGTTGTTGCTGGCTTGGCCCGGAACCAAAAATCCCGCCGTTAAAAAAAGTAAAATTGCTGTAAATGTTGCCCAGATAGTACGATTTTTCAAGGATTTTTCTCATTAGTTTGTTAGTAATGACTGATTTTCTATCAACTGTCAACTGTCAACTGACTCCTGAGCCGATCGCCAAATCCACCAAGCAGCCGCCCACAGAGTAAAATTACCGATGACAGTCATCGCGGCTTGCAGGGTAACAATCCATTCTAGGGCTGGGGAGTTGTCAAAATAGTGCCACGTACAGGCGCACATAGCGCTGACGAGAGCGGGCAGCATTCCGGCGGAAAGGGCCCACCAAGCTCGGTTTTGAGTGACTTCGCCGTAAGTCCAAATTAACCAGATGGCGGCAATCCACTCGACAACGCTAGAGACATGAATAATCCAGGTAGGAATTGACAAAGCGTGCATTTTTTGTATTGTGAAGGAAGATGAAAGATATATTTTATTGTTGAAAAAAGAATCTATGGATCGCAACAATTCGATATTGTAATAGTTATATTCTCCATCATAAACAAACAAAGAAGTAGAAATGCGAGCAATTTTGTGCGGCTATTACGGAAAAGGCAACGGCGGCGACGAGGCGCTGTTGGCTTCGCTACTGCAAATGTTACCAGATGGGGTAACGCCGATCGTCCTATCTGGCAATCCTGTCGAGACAAATCAGCGGTACGGAGTAGCTGCGCGCGATCGCATGAATGCGTTTGGTGTCCTCGATACACTCCGCAGCGCCGACGCCCTAATCTGGGGTGGCGGGAGTTTAATCCAAGATAGTACCAGCCTTGTCAGCCCTTTCTACTATGGCGGTTTGATGGGATTAGCCCAGCAGATGGGCTTAAAAACTGTTGCTTGGGCTCAGGGAATTGGCCCTTTGAATAAAGAGATTACTCGTAAATTATCTCAGCGGTGTTTTGCTGGATGCACAGCCGTCAGCGTGCGGGATAAGGGCTCAGCTACCCTACTTGCAGATTGGCAAATTCCCTTTACTTTAGCGCCCGATCCCGTGTGGGCTTTAGAAAATTCCCCCGTCTCCGGTTTGTGGGATTTGCCGTCGCCGAGAGTTGCGGTTTGTTTGCGATCGCACTCTACACTAACACCCGCCCGTTTGTCAATCCTAACTCAAGCTTTAGTGGACTTTCAAAAAGCCACTCGCACCTTAATTTTACTGCTACCTTTCCAAGCTTCCCACGACTTAGAAATTGCCAAACATTTACACGAAGCACTGCCGAAAAGAAGCCGCATCCTCAGTTTAGACGATCCGAGGAAATTGAAAGGAGTGTTCCGGGGAGTCGAAATGGCGATCGGGATGCGCTACCACAGTTTAATTATGGCAGCATCCGAAGAATGTCGCTGTTTTGCCCTCAGCTACGATCCCAAAGTTACTCAATTGATGGACGAGTTAGAAATGCCGGGATACTTATTATCAGAATTGCCAGAAGATCCGTATTTAATCAGCAAAACCTGGATGGATCACTATGCCAACGGCGCCGCACTATCGCCGGAAAGGATAAAATTTATTGTAGGGCGATCGCTCTTTCATAAGGAAGTATTGCAAACCGCACTCCAGTAATCTCATTCAGAGGTGAAATACAATGACAGTCAGTACAGCCGACTTAAAAATTACCTGGGAAAAATTGCCAGACGATTTCATTTTAGACGAGGAACCTGTGGAAAACATCGACCAACCCTTGCTAGCCGCCGCCTTGCGCGAAATCTTAGAAATCGCGGGGCTCATAGTAGCGGGAATATTAATTGCTCCAAATATGGGGATTTGTGCGACAGTAGACAGCAAGCTAGTTATTAAATCTCCCGATTGGTTTTATGCCCGCAACGTACAGTCGCTTTCGGGTCAAGAAATTCGTCGCAGTTACACTCCTAACTTAGAAGGCGAAATTCCAGATATAGTCATGGAATTTTTGTCAGCTAGTCCCAACGATGAATATTCTAGCAAGCCAACTTATCCCCCCGGAAAATGGTATTTTTACGAGCAAGTATTGCGAGTGCCAATCTATGCCATATTTGAACCTGCTACAGGAGTGCTAGAAGTCTACCAGTTGAATTCATCAGAAAGATATCAAGCACAGCAACCAGATGCAAATGGGCGTTATTGGATTGCAGGAGTTGGATTATTTCTAGGTGTTTGGCAGGGAACAAAAGCCGAAAGAACCGCATATTGGTTGCGCTGGTGGGATGAGAGCGGACAAATGTTATTGTGGGGAGCAGAGATGGTGGAAAGGGAAAGACAGCGAGCCGATCGACTATCCGCACAATTAAGAGCAGCAGGCATCGAACCAGAAGCCTAAGGTACAGTAATTATATCCGGTTTGTAGTGAGGACTAAAGTCCTCTCCGGTTTGTACTGAGGACTTCAGTCCTCTCTCTGACTTTTAATTGATTAGGACTAAAGTCCTTACTACGAACAAAATTACATTCAGGAGACATCAAAATTGGCAAGAGTAAGAGTTCGGGAACACGTAAATCCCCTATCGATGAGATATCGAACATCCGCCAGTGCTCCAGATTGGACGAAAATATATAGCGACTTAAATTTGCCGCTGCATTTAGATATCGGCTGCGCCAGAGGAAGGTTTTTGTGGCAAATGGCGCAAATCCAAACTGATTGGAATTTTCTGGGATTAGAAATTCGGGAACCTCTGGTGGATGAGGCGAATCTTTGGCGCGACGAAAAAGGCTTGACAAATCTCCACTATTTGTTTTGCAATGCGAATAGTTCTCTCAAGCCAATTTTAGAAACTTTGCCCGCTGGTACTTTGCAACGAGTCAGCATCCAATTTCCGGATCCGTGGTTTAAGAAAAAGCACCACAAGCGGCGGGTTGTGCAGCAGGAATTAGTAGGCGAGTTGGCGACTTATCTGGCTGTTGGCGGTGAAGTGTTTATTCAATCGGATATTGAGGAAGTAGAAGTCGAAATGTGCGATCGCTTTTCATCTCATCCTACTTTTAAACGCACAAATAACGGCGAATGGTTGGCAGAAAATCCCATGCCTGTAGCCACAGAAAGAGAAATTGCTACTCTCAAACGCGGGGAACCAGTTTATCGTGCGTTGTTTCACAAATAAAGCCCGCCGAATTAATTGCGATGTTTCACAAATAATATCAAATCCGGTTGCATCGTCTTGTATTAATCTCTCTACTTTCTCTCTCTGTGTCCTCTGCGCTCTCTGTGGTTAAATTATTCCGATGCAACCGGAAAGGATATAAAACCAGTCAAATATAAGAAAATAAGAGTATCAATAAAAGCTGATTTGGTGTTTGAGATAATATCAAATTTATTTAAAATTACATTTTATACTATTTGCTTAAATTTGTATTTATAGCATTTATCAGAAAGATCAGGTACGTTGTTGGGCTTCAGCCCTCTTAGTCTAAGTCGTTATATAAGCTGTAAGTCATACCTCATATTTTTGAGAAAGGCTATAGCATTTATCAGAGAGATGAGGTATGACTGTAAATGGAGTTTTTGATGCGACCTCGCTTACTATATAATCACTCTCAGAGGGCTAAAGCCCAACAACGTACCTCACTTTTTTGAACACCGCTATATGTCTTTTATTGAGTCCGCGCACCATCCGGACATTGTTTGTATAGCCACGAATTCTATTCACCGGGAATTGATGGTTTTACTCCACACTATTTTAACCCGGAATTTGGGGAGGTTCGGGGTTTGTTGGTTTCGACTTGTTTGTCGATCGCACTTCTGTAGGTATCCACCACATGATTCGGCATCACATCCCCATTTTGCGCCAAAAAAGCCCACTCCTCACCCACGTGCACGTATTCAGTTTTAAAGAACACCGTAAAAGGCACCAGCGTAATAGCATCCGCCAAATTTACCACTCGATAGCTGTTGGGTATCGATCGATTGTGCTCCCTCGCAAACACCGGATCGCCCACCCTCGGACTGGCATAAGTATACAACTGCACCTGCTTTTTCAACCGAGGAACATTCACCGCAATGTCGATCGCAGCCAAAGTAGCGATCGCAGCACCCAAACTGTGGCCCGATACGTAGCAGGGAACCGACGGATTTAGCTTTTTGGCAATTTCCAGCGTTTGAGCGGCAATATTGCTGTAGATGGTTGAGAAACCGGGATGAATTGTACCGTAGGACTTGCTTAAAGCCTGAGTTTTAGTAGCATAAACAGCATTGATATTGAGTACCCATTCGATAGTTCTTTGCGTGCCGCGAAAGACAATAATATTGTGTTTTTTAGAACTGAGGACAAAACCAAAATAAACCGGAATTTTGCGGTTGATTTTCACTACTTGCTTAGCTGTATTTACAATAGCTTTTTTAGCAGTACCTACATTTTCCCCGATCGGATCGGTTGCGCTATTGGGGGAAGCCGTCGGCTGCGGAATATCCACCTCAACTTCTTCGGAAATATTAGCTTCTTCTCCTTTGAGAGCAGCCAATTGAATGTAGCCTTTGAACTTAGCAGCGTTATAGCCTGGTAGCGATTTGATGTCGCCGTCATATTTAGGATCTACTTTGCCTTTGAGGTACTGCTGCGTTGCCAATTTGCTGCACAGAATCAGCAGTTTAGAAATCTCGCGGTTATACGGGATTGGCGGCCCAGATAGCTTGACAGATGCTTGAATTTGCCGCGATTCATTGATTTTTTTGGCATCGGCTTCTAAGGTTTTCAGGAAAATCTTATCGGCGTCTCTTTCGTTGAGTAAAGCTAAAACTTGTTTTTGGCGATCGCTATCAGCTTGACGGCGCAAATATTCAGGTATTGCCGTAGCTGCTGACGCGGCGGCCAATCCTCCGAGCAACAGTTGTCTGCGGGTAATTTTTGCTGCAATATGCTTAGTCATACACTAACTCTAAATATCAATACCAAAAAACGGGTTTTTTACCTAATCTGCTAACTGCAATGGATGATTGTCGTAAAAAACCCGGTTTCTCACTTCGTCCTTGATTGCTGCTGCTTTCCCAATACAGTCCCCTCCCAGCAAAGGTTTCCCTCACAATTGAGGTTCAATGCCAGCCGATCGCAATTGAGCGCGCAATTGCTCTAATTCTTCTTGAGCGCGATCGGCCCTTTGCCTTTCTTGTTCAGCTATTTGCCTTTCTTGTTCAGCCCTTTGCCGTTCCTGTTCAGCTCGTTGCCTTTCTTGTTCAGCCCTTTGCCGTTCTTGTTCAGCTATTTGTTGTTCTTCCTGAACTCTTTCAAAGCCAGTTAACAACAAATTCCCTTCACTATCCCACCAGCGCAGCCAAGGTAACTCAACATTTTGGTACATTCCCTGCCAAATTCCTAATTCCACTCCTAACGCTGGAATAGGATAATGACCGCGATCGTTCGCAGTCATTAATTGATACCTATTTTCTATCAAATGATAAACTTCAACACTCGCCTTGCTCACTTCATAAATCCCGTAAAAAGCCGGACGGATCGCATTTTCATAAACCCAGAATTTTCCCGGCTTAGTTTCCTGTTGACCCGAGCGCAACAAAGGTGTTCTGTCCCGTTCTTGCGAACCATTTCCCGATACAAACTCCAACACAATTAACGGTGCGACAAACTCTTGCCACATCACATAAGAACGACGCAATTGACCGTCAAGTGCTGGCGGGACATTGGGAACGTAAAACCAGTCCGGTGCTTCTGAACCCTTTTCTAGCGGATCTGTCAATCGCCAGTAAATGCCACTATCTTGACCGATACAGTAATCAGCATCTGGATGAATGCTTTGGAGGATCGGAGTAATAGAATCCGTTAACAGAATGCTTTGGGGATGTTCTTGAAAGTTTTTCACAAAAGTGCCGTCGGATTCTGGTAGTTGAGTGTGATCTGGCCAACCTGCGGGGTTGTTTTCTACATCTAGGGAGAATTTCATGCTTTTATTTTGGTTACAGGTATTAATGAAGAATGTCTTTAATTTTTTCCTGAAACTCCTCTTGACTTATTTTACCATTTATCAAGTCATCAGTAAGAAATTTAATCGAATTTTCTGGTACTTGCTGCTGAGAGGCGATCGCCCGAATATTCCCCTTAAACAAAGCTTCCGCTTCCGCTTGAGAACTATCGAAAACTCGCTTAAGTTCCGCTGCATCCATTTGACGCCCGCTAGCATAATAAAGGTGCGTCGCCTGTCCCACCCTCCAAGTCAGCGCAAACAGCGACGAAGCCAGCGCAAAACCGCCCACAAACGGCACAAATAAACCCAAACCATACATCGATACCCAAGCCATAAACGCTACCCAAAAAGAACCCAAACCCCCGAAAAGATTGCCTCCGATCGCCAGCGCATCTTGACCTTTTGGATAGCCCCATTTTGCCCCAATATCCTGCATCATTTTTAACAGCAAAACGCTCGCCACCAGCAGCGTCACCGTCATAGTTCCCGGCAGCGGGTTGAATCCCAGAATAGCGGCTCCAATGGCATAATCTATAATCAAGTCGCGGATTTCTTGGTTAATTTCGACGAGATTGGGCGATCGGGCGATCGCCTCCATTTCCGCTGAGGTTTTTGGGGAATTTTCAGACATAAGATTTCTATTAGGACTTACACGCAGGTGGTCAGAAACCGGGTTTTTTACGAAAATCCTTCCTTCAACCCGCAGATTGGTAAAACCCGGTTTCTTTAGCTTGATGCGTAAGTTTAGTTTACACAAAGAAACCGGGTTTCTAGATGGTGCACAATTTTTGTATATTCTAACCTAAACCCAAGACGGCAGCCACATCCTAATTTTCCATTCCATTTGCGACAAAGGCAATCCCAAATAGAGAGGCATCCAGAAAATAAAAGCACCCAAAACCAGAAAAATAATTGTTACTCCCATCCCTCTGAGGCGAGTTTGTGGGCTGTGCAGCCACCTGTCAGTCCACCAAGCAAGGGCTAAGGCTGCAAACACAGAACAGCCCATATAATGATACAAAAATACGCAGCGAGTCACCTTCACCCAAGGCAGCAAATTAGCAGCCCAATTAACTATTAAATACAGCGCCAGCCACATTTCAGTAGTCGGCGGAAACAAAATCGGTCGCTGCTGTTCGATCGCCTCAACAGAAGCCACCCGGCGCGTTTCCATCCACACCAAAACCCGGTGAACTAAAACTCCTATTACCAGCAGTAAAGATAAGGTTGACAGCCACCAAAGAAAAGGATTACCCATCGCGTGCACGTCAAAAATTACCGGATTTACACCGCTCGGTAAAGGTGGCAAAACTGGATCTACTTGTGCATTGCTGCTAATAGTTTTGTAGAAGTAAACTATCGGGCGAAGCATCAAAGGCCAACTGTACCAGGCGGAACAGTAAGGATGCACAGTAGGCCCGCTTTTGATCCGCTGGTGATAAGTCAAAATTTCCGTTTGCATCTGCCAAAAGTTGGGAGTTGGATTGAGATGCAGGTGAGGAATCCAGGAGATGCTGTAAACTAAAACAGGAATTATAGCTAGACTCAATCCTACTTCTCTAAAATTTAGTTGAGTCAGTTTTTGTACCGGACTTTCGGGAGGAATTAGAGCTGAATCAATTTCGGCATTCTGTTCTTCATCTCCTCGGTTTCCCTGGATTAAACGCACCGCCCACGCGCAGATTAAAATTAGATATGTACCGAACAGAAACCAGAGTCCATTCCATTTGATAGCAGCAGATGCGCCGAAACCTATCCCGGATAGCACCAGCCAAAGCCACCGCTTTTTACCTTCTGCTTCTACTGATTTTAAAATAAATAGTTGTCCTAAGATTCCGAACAAAACTAGATAAATGTTGTTGAGCGCGTAGCGAGATTCAACTAAAAATAAACCGTCGCAAGCGATAAATAAAGCAGCCAAAAAAGCAAAGGTGCGGCGCCGTACTAGCTGATAAGCCAGGGCTCCGACAACTAGGGGAATAAAGGAACCTGTGAGGGCATTCAGCCAGCGGTAATCCCAAGGGGAAAGCATTGAGCCTGCTAGACTGTTGACGGCTGTTTTGCCGAAGGGGAGGTGAGTGCCGATCGCAATTCCGATCGCAATTATGTACTGGCTCAGCGGCGGGTGAGCGTTGAAAAAAGGCGTTTTCGTGAGATAATCGTTGGCAAATTTGGCGTAATAAACCTCGTCAAATACGAAGGTGTTAAATCGCTCCAGTTCCCAAAAGCGCAGAATCCAAGAAAATAGGAATACACCGAGCATTCCTAGACCAAAAACAAGAGTGGATCTGTTGAATGGTTTTTTGTTGAGTTGCATAAAATAACCGAAAATAGTAGATGCTAGATTTGGGGGCGATCGCTAATTTTAAAATAATGAGTTGAAAATAGCGTAAAAATTACTATTATGACTTTTAACCTTCGCTGCTACAAACCCGATGCAGGCAATAATGCTTGTCACGTGGGGCGATCGGCGGTAGCGACTATTGTTTCACAATATGCTGCCTATGTAATTGGCACCCAGGCAGGAAAAACGCATATGACAATGTGCGATCGACTATGATAGCAGTTAAGCAGGTCTTTTTTTGAGCAAGGGTTTATGAATCTCACTTTTTGGGTTTGGGGGCGTGTGGGGTTAGCTGTAGGTGCGAGTATCCTGCTAGCATCAGCCACCGCGCCAAATCCCAAGACATTTGAAAGCTTTGGCGATTGGTGCACCAACAAAGAGCATTTAACCCCCCAAGCCAGACATACGGTAGAGGTGTTGCTATCAAAAGCCAAAACACAAGAGTGCGATCGCGCTCAAGCAACACTAACTAATCTAACAGAACTTTCCCTGATTCGCGATCGAATAGTCGATATCCAACCATTATCAAAATTAACAAATCTCAAAAAGCTTAACCTCAGTTCAAATCAAATAACAGATGTGCAACCCTTATCGGGACTGACTAATCTGAGATTTCTCGTCCTCAACTTCAATCAAATCTCAGACGTGAAACCGTTATCGGGACTGACTAATCTGACAGAACTTTTCCTCGAAGCCAATCAAATAGTAGATGCTACACCGTTAGCGGGATTAACCAATCTAACAGGCTTTTCCCTCGCATCTAATCAACTTGTAGATGTGGCACCATTATCGAAAATGGCTAAGTTAGAATTTCTTTATTTGAGTGGAAACAAAATCGTAGATGTGGAACCATTATCGGCATTGACTAATCTGATACTGCTTTTCATCCACTCCAATCAAATCGTAGATGTCAAACCTTTAGGGGGATTGACGAATCTGACAGCCCTCGATCTCAGTAGCAATCAAATTCAGGATGTGACAGCTTTAGAGGGATTGACGAAGCTGACAAACCTTGAACTCGGTGGAAATAAAATCCCGGATGGTGAAGCCGATCGATTACTTCAGAAAAATAAACAAATATTAAATCAAAAAACAGATGCAGCCGATCGATTACTTCAGGAAGCTCAACAGCTATTCGATCGACAAACAGCAGTATCCTACCGAGAGGCATTACAAAAGTTTGATGCAGCACGTTCACTTTATCAAACGCTTGGAGATCGGAAGAATGAAGCTTATATATTAAATCAAATGGGGATGATTGCTAATAGATTAGGAGAAAGACAGCAAGCACTAGACTACTACAAACAAGCGCTTTCTGGGAATCAAATTTTAGGCGATCGCCCGAAACAAGCCATTATTCTCAACAACCTCGGCGCTGTATACTATGCCTTGGGTGAGAAGCAGCAAGCCCTCGACTACTACAACCAAGTTCTGGCGCTGATTCGGGAAATGAGCGATCGCCCGATCGAAGCCCTCAACCTCAACAACCTGTTGCAAATACCCCCAAACAGTGACACTTCTTTGGACGATCGCCCTAAACAAGCAATTCCCCTCAGCAACATATTGAATATATCCCCAAACACGCGCACATCCTCGGGCGATCGCACGGTCGAAGCTACCACCCTCAACAACATCGGCTTAGCTTACAATGATTTGGGAGACAAACAGAAAGCAAGAGAATATTTCGATCGAGCCCTTACCCTGTTCCGCGCTATGGGCGATCGCCCTAAGGAAGCCACTGCTCTCACCAACATCGGCCTAGTCTACAACGATTTGGGAAACCAACAGCAAGCCCTCGGCTACTACAAGCAAGCCCTGCATCTAAGACGGAAAGTGGGCGATCGGCGTGGAGAAGCCCTTACACTCAACAATATAGGTGTTGTCTACTCAGAATTGGGAGAAAAACAGAAAGCACAAGAGTATTTCAACCAATCTCTGCCGCTATTTCGCGCTGTGGGCGATCGGCCCGGAGAAGCTCTCACCCTCTACAATATTGCTAATATTAAAGGTAATTTTGGCAATCTAATCCCAGCCCTCACTGACATCGAAGCCTCCATCAAGATCGTAGAAAACCTCCGCACCAAAATTAGCAGCCACGAACTTCGCACCTCTTACTTTGTCACAGTAAATAACTATTACCAGTTCTACATTCAACTGTTAATGGCACTGCACAAAACCAATCCCAAATCTGGCTATGATACCAAAGCCTTAGAAGCCAGCGAACGTTCTCGCGCCCGCACATTACTGGAACTTCTGCAAGAAGCAAACGCCGATATCCGCCAAGGAGTCGCCCCAGAATTATTGCAACAAGAACGCAATTTACAACAGCAACTCGACACCTTAGAAACACAGAGCATCGAAAATTACACCAGCCAAAGTCCGAATTACCCAAAAATAGCAGAACTAGAAAAACAGCGCCAAAATCTGCTATCTCAATATCAAGAAATTCAAGCAAAAATTCGCACCACTAGCCCCCGTTATGCCGCCCTCACCCAACCCCAACCTTTAACTCTTTCACAGATTCAACAACAAATCCTCGACGACAATACAATCTTACTCCAATATAGCTTAGGAGAAAAGCAGAGTTATCTCTGGGCTGTAAGTAAAACCAGCATCACCAGCTATGAATTGCCTCCTCGCGCCGAAATCGAAACAGCCGCCCGCAATTTCCGTCACGCTGTGACTCATCCGCTGTACCGAGACATCTCCAATCGAGTCACCAAAGCTAGCAACGCCCTCAGTAAAATCATCTTACAGCCTGTCGCAGCACAACTTGCTCAAAAACGCCTGCTGATAGTTGGCGATGGCATTTTGAATTATCTTCCCTTCGCCGCCCTCTCTCTTCCCGAAACATCCGGTGAAAATGACCATAAGCCTTTAATTGTAGATCGTGAAATAGTGCTGCTTCCTTCAGCCTCCACCTTAGGAATATTAAGACAAAATTATCGCGATCGACCAAGCCCAACTCGGACTTTAGCAATGTTTGCCGACCCAGTTTTTAGCGCTCAAGACGAACGATTCAAAGCACCCGCTACTAATACAGATCGCGAAGCAATAGAATCAGTAAATCTGGGTTTAAGCCGCTCTAGTCGCGACAATAACCGACAGTGGAGCCGTTTAAAATTTACTCGCAAAGAAGCTGAAATCATTCAATCCTTAGTTTCCGAAAAATCTAGCACGCAATCCTTGGATTTTTCTGCCAACCGTGCCACCGCAACCAGTTCAAATTTAAGCCAATATAAAATCATTCATTTTGCCACCCACGGTTTCGCCAATAGCACTCACCCGGAATTATCAGGAATCCTGATGTCTTTAGTAGACACAAAGGGCAAACCCTTAAACGGATTCTTGCGGCTTACGGATATTTTCAATCTCAAATTAGCGGCAGAATTAGTAGTTTTAAGTGCTTGTCAAACTGGATTGGGGCAGAACATTCAAGGGGAGGGAATGGTAGGATTGACGAGAGGATTTATGTATGCTGGGGCGAAGCGAGTAGTTGTGAGTTTGTGGAATGTGGATGATGAAGGAACCTCGAAGTTAATGGCTAGTTTCTATGAGGGAATGCTGAAAAAAGGGTTGACGCCAGTGGCGGCTTTAAGGGCGGCGCAATTGGAGATGTTGCAGCAGAAACAGTGGCAGTCTCCCTATTATTGGGCGGCTTTTACGCTTCAGGGTGAATGGCGGTAAACAGTTGACAGTTGACAGTTGACAGTTGACACCGGGGTTTTAAAACTCTGAATTTTGATAAAGTTGATGAAAAATCAGCATCAATTCCAGGCGAATGCTTTTTGTGAATTGTTTTGTACGATCCTACTGCCATTCTATCCATTGCCTCACAATATCTTCTAGTTCCGCAGCAAACGAATCAGTTGAATAAAGAGCAAAGTTATTAATCATCTCGTTTTTTTCAGGTAGAGACTCAGCCTTAAACCGAGATTCATCTAAGTTAAAAAGCGATAATTGGCGAGACTCGTCATTTGATGTATTCTGGTTTAGGGATGTTTGCTGGCTGACAAAATCGCCCATCCGTTCGCAACCCTTAGCAAAGCGGCGCAAAGTAGTGGCGATCGCCTCCGAACTACGATCAATTCCTATCCATCTCCTTCCCAACTCCGAAGCAACACTCAAAGTTGTACCAGAACCAGCAAAGCAATCGAGAACTAAATCATCAGGATTTGACGAGCCTCGAATAATTCTAGCAAGTAGATCGGGATTTTTTTCGGTTGGATAACCTGTAATCTTAATATTCTGATTGTGAGCATCGCGAAATTCAAGCCAAATATCTTGTACTGGAATTCCTTGACTGCTGTCCAAATATATCTTGCGGCGGGGATTGCCAGTTTTCGACCAATATATTTCCCCTCTAGCATCCATTTCATCTAGTGTTTTAGGTGGAAACTGCCAATGCTTTCCCGGTGGCGGATTCATCCCTCGCCAAGACTTTCCTGTTTCGCCATTTCTCACTCCCGGCGCATGAATCGGAACCTTTTTATATTGCCGCCCAGTTTCTTTTTCAACGTATTCATATTCTTTATTGGCGCGCTTATCTGTCCATTCTTCAACTGGACGATTCCAGACATAAGTATCTGATTTACTATAAAAAAGTATAAAATCTGAAACATTTCCGTAAGTCTTTTTTGTGTAATTTTTAGGGTTACATTTTTTCCTGGTAATCCAATTTCTGAAATTGCGCTGACCAAAAATCTCATCCATAATTACCTTGATATAAAATGCCATATTTTCATCAAGGTGAAGGTATATCGAGCCATCTTCCGCTAATAATTCTCTAATAATTATCAACCTTTTACGAATAAATTCAATATAATTGTTGCCTGCTAATAAGTCTGAATAAGCATCAGTCTGAGAACGGGATTGGAACACACTTCTAGTTGCAAAAGGCGGGTCTATATAAATTAGTCTTACTTTACCTTTTACTGAATTATCTTTAAGCAAAGATGCTAATATTGGTAAATTATCACCATAGTAAAGACGGTTTTCATGTGCCATACTTTGCTGTTGATTGCTATGCCACAGTTTTACACATTCAGCTTGATTAGTGTCTAAAACTTGACTTGCAGGCAGTTTGCCTGGATATGAAAAGCACACATCCAAACTATTGCTTAGTTGGCTTTCACTAAAATTTGATGCAGCTTGACCCTGTGATTGTTTGTTTGAAATACCAGTAGCCATTGTCACTCCTATTTTCAAGAACGCAGCCATTCCACTGTAATCCGATCTGGAACCATACGCAGTGTCAATACTATAATCTTATCTTGCCAGCTATTTTCAATGTTGGCGTAGTCATCCCACATTGAGCCGAGTAAAAGACCGGGCCCATCATTAAGAAAAATTACTTTGGTTCTTAAGTTATGATTTTGTGTATAACTGAGGATTTCATCAGCGCAGCTACGATAACCACCTGTTCGATCGTCTTCTTGTGCACCACCTCTATCTGAATCATATCTTGCCAATCCTATTGCCAGCAAGTCATTTTCATTAATATCGTAAATCGCAAAATCAACAGGACGTTTCGGGTTGGGATAGTTGGCGAGGAGATTTCCCATCATAATATCTTTTCCTGCTCGCTCTGGCCCTTTGATTGTCAAGTATGGAAAGTGTAAACGGAATAAGGAGAAAAATATTTCAGTTAGGTCGTATCCCTTCTTTCCGCGACTTTTGTATTCCCATAACAAAGCCGACATTGCCTCATCGGGAATTGGACGAGTCATATATGCAGCTTGAACTTCTTGAACTGACCTAAAACGCGATCCGAACTGATTGGAAATTTCTGTTGCCTTTTTTTTCCTTCTGAGCATTTCCACTGGGAGCTCAGGGCTAACATACTTGCGAAACACCCTGAAAAGTTGAACTCGCATCCATGTGCTGGGAACATCTGAAATCTTTATAAATAGACGCACTGATGATTCAGAAGTCCTGAGTAATTGCCCAAACATTACTAAAACTGGTTCGTAAAGTTGGCAAGCCTCCTGCAACATATCGGGATAGTATTCTCCGGCAGTCAATGTGATCCAGTTGTGTCCATCTGCTTTGTAGTCTGCAAAAGAGTTGCGTCTTCCCGTGTTCATATTACTCACTTTTCATCTCACAATTAACTTCTTCATCAAGTTGCTCAATAAAATTTCAAATTCGATCCCCATTTCACCAAAACTTATCTAACATCATACCAAAAAAAAGCGGCTCCGCTTCCGCAGAACCGCCGTAACAGAGGATGAAAAATCAAAACTTAACGGACTGCACCTTCAACAGAGGGCGACTCGATTGTCTTCATGAAGTACAGTTTCACCAACTGCCAACCGTTTGACACATACAGAGGCAATTTTTGGAACAATTGCAAAACTTTGGGAGTTTTAGACTCAACAATCGCGGTCAATTGCTGATTGTTTTTGAGGCAAATATCCAATCGTTCGTAAAACTCGGGATTGTTAACGTCTAGCATGACGGGGAATACGCGGCCTGCTGTTTCGTTGGTCTTTTTGATCACTTCAATGTCGTATTCGCGAGCATCGAGTCCGAGCGATCGATAAAAACCGGCCCGCTGGATATCATTGAGATACATTGTCGCAAATACCGACAGCAAGAAGAAACGGCACCACAGCTTAGCGCGCCAATCGTTCAACATCTGAGGCTGAGCTCTCATCACCGCATCGAAGAAATCTCCGTGGCGGTTTTCATCCTGACACCAATTTTCAAAGAATCGGAAAATCGGATAAATCTGGTCTTCAGGATGGGCTTTCAAGTGCTGGTAAATCGTGATGTAGCGCCAATAACCGATTTTTTCGGATAAGTAAGTGGCGTAGAAAATAAATTTCGGCTTGAAGAATGTGTAGCTGCGGCTTTTTGTCAAGAAACCCAAATCTAGGGACAAACCAAAGTCCGACAGGGCTTTGTTGAGGAATCCGGCGTGCCGCGCTTCGTCGCGGGACATGAGCAAGAAACCTTCGGCGAGTACCGGATTTTTGTCTTTGAGTTTGCGTGCCAATTCTTTGTAGAGCAAGAATCCAGAAAACTCAGCGGTGCAAGAGCGTTCGAGGAATTCAATGAATAACTTGCGCTTTTCGCCGTCGATGTGTTCCCAAGATCGATCGAACTCGGCATCCCGCACGAAGTGGGTTTTGTTGTAGTCAACGCGGAACTCTTTGATAATTGCTTCGAGTTCGGCTTCGTTGATGGAGATGTCCATTTTGGCCATCTCGTCAAAGTCTGTTGTGTAAAATCTCGGTGTGAGAATAGTTTCTTTGGCTGGGGTTTTCGCTTCTTGCTGTTCTGCAAAAGCGGGTTTTTTGAGCGAATCTACCATATGTTTATTGGATGTTTTGCTTATAATTGCTCGCTTGTTTGAGGTTTCGGGTACAGCGGGCGATCGCCTGCGGTATCTCCGACCAGCGCTGTGCGGCGCACTTTGGCGCTCCCTGTGGCATCCAACTCAAAGCTGCTGAAATTTCCACGCCCTCCAGTTTACCAAGCTCTCGACCCGGAAATATGTCGCTGGCGTTAAGAATTGCTACGCACAATTACTCATTGGGGATGGGGCATGGGGCATGGGGCATCGGCCAAACAGGGCATCGGGTAATTGGTAGCGAATAATCAATAATTTCGGACAATGCACAAATAAATTCCGGTGTCAAGCTGTTTAAACACTAAATACAAAGTACAAAATATATATTGAGGGAGCGCAATAGTTAAAATAACCAGGCAGGACGGGCATAAAATGAGCAATTTGGGTGTTAGTTACCTTTTATGGGCAGCTTGTTTTTTCGGCCCATTCGGACTCCACCGCCTCTACAACGGCAAGATTGGCACGGGTTTGCTGTGGCTGTGTACCTTTGGGTTATTTGGGTTCGGGCAATTGTTTGACTTGCTGCTGTTGCCGAAGATGGTGGACGAGCACAATGCCACTATCAGGGGCAAACTGGGGGTATCTCCCCAAGGTATACCGCTATCTTCTACCAACGGGGCGATCGCCTCGACATACCCGAAGCAAACCCCCGATCAGTTAGGGATTAAACTCCTGAAGGCAGCTTATACCAAAAACGGCAGATTATCTGTCACTCAAGGGGTGATGGCAACCGGTGCTACTTTTGCCGAAGTGGAAGAGGCTTTCACGGCAATGCTCAAAACAGGTTATGTCAGCATTGAGAACGACCCAGTTACTGGCGTCGTGATGTACTATTTTCACGAACTTTAAGCTGGAATGGGTGCGTCAGCCTGGGAATTTTATGTGTTGTTGGAGAGGCTAACGGCTGACGCACCCTACTACTACGGGGATTGAAATGTAGGGTGCGTCAGCTACGGGATGCCGGCGTGTTGTTGGAGAAGTTAATCGCTGACGCACCCTACGGGGATTGAAATGTAGGGTGCGTCAGCTACGGGATGCCGGCGTGTTGTTGGAGAAGTTAATCGCTGACGCACCCTATTACTTGATCTTGCTTGTTGTGGTTTGTCGAGCCAGCGAGGCAAAATCGGCTAGAATGTTTGTTTGTCTATACAACCAGAAAGTATTTAGCGTCATGGCAGTCCCTAAGAAGAAAACCTCCAAATCCAGAAAGAATATGCGTAAAGCCACATGGAAGCGCAAAGCTGTAGTGGCAGCTCAGAAAGCTCTGTCCCTGGGCAAATCTGTTCTGACTGGGCGTTCCAACAGCTTCGTGTATCCCGGCAATGAAGAAGAGGAGGAAGATTAAATAGATTAAAAATTAACAATTGGCATTTCTGATATTTTGCACCATTCTCGGTTAATAGGCTTTCCTGGCTGTCCCACAAGATTTAAAGTTGATGGTGGGGTGGCCACTTCCGGGCCGCCCTAAAGGAAAGTTTGAGAATGGTGCCAGATATGAGTTAATCCTTCCTTGCCTCCGGTAAAATCAGCATGGCATCGCCAAAAGAATAAAATCGGTACTGGTGCTCGATCGCCTCTCGGTACAAATCCAACAGCCGAGGCCTTCCAACCATCGCGCTTAACATCATCATCAAAGTAGAGCGCGGCAAGTGAAAATTGGTAATCATCCCGTCTACAACCCGCCACTTGTAACCGGGATAAATAAACAAATTTGTCTGGCCGCAAAAAGGCTGCAAGGAAAAATCGCCAGCCGCCGCAGCTCCCTCTAAAGCTCTCACTGCTGTCGTACCCACAGCAAAGATCCGCCCGCCTCGGGCTTGAGTTTCGCGGATTTTCTCGACAGTGGAGGCCGATACTTCCACCCATTCGCCGTGCATTTTGTGAGCCGTCACGTCTGCAACCTCCACCGGGCGAAACGTTCCTACTCCCACATGGAGGGTGACAAAAGTTTTTTCGATTCCCCGCTCTTCCAAGCGGCTCAACAATTCTTCGGTGAAGTGCAAGCCGGCTGTCGGGGCCGCCACCGCCCCAGGTTTTTCGGCATAAACAGTCTGGTACTGTTCCGCTGCTGCTTGGGAATTTTCGATGTAGGGGGGAAGAGGTACGTGGCCGTATTCGTCCAAAAACTTCGCCAGAGTCGCATCTCTAGGGATGTCAAACTCTAACAGCCGTCCCCCAGTTTGCTCGTCCCTCTCTATAACTGTCGCAGTCAATCGCCGATCGACTCCCAGAGCTTGGGGAAGGCAACAGCAAGGCCCTTCCGCAGAGTCATCACAGGAGGCGGGCTCAAACTCAATTTTTGCTCCCAACTTTAAGCGTTTCCCCGGTTTCACCAAAGCCAGCCAGCAGTTGTGCTGGCGTTCTTCCATCAACAATATCTCCACAGCAGGCCCGTTGGGTTTGTGTCCGTAGAGCCTCGCCGGCAGAACACGGGTGTTGTTGAGTACCAGCAAGTCTCCGGGTTCGAGCAAATCCGGCAAATCCCGGAAAATCCGGTGTTGGTGGCTGCTGGCAGAATCTACCACCAGCAACCGAGAACTGTCCCTCGGCACTACGGGATTTTGGGCAATGCGATCGGGCGGAAGTTCGTAGTCATAAGCGTCCAAAGACCAGTCAATCTCTGTCATCGGGTGAATTCCTGTCAAAAATCTGTCAACTCGGTAACAAATTGGGTAAAAACCCCCATCCCAAGTCGGGTGCTTTTCCCCTTGTGGTGGCGGGTATAGCCCGCGACGATAGAGGTGTAGCATCAGCTTTGCTCGAAGGATAGTTATGGAATACCTCTACTACATCGCCAATACTAGCCTCACTCTGAGAGTCGTGGATTACCTACGCACGGCTAGTCATCTTCCTTTGCAATTTATCACTGTTATTCACCAAATTGACGGCTGGGTCGTGAAGGTGAAAATGAGCCAATATTTGACTCCAGAAATGCACGGGGATTTTCGGGCTTTTATGAACGAAGTCGGGATTCCTTACGATCCTGAAATTCGCTTGCAAATGGCACTTTGGAGTTTGGAAACGGGGCAGTCGCCGCTGAGCGTCATGCGCCGCTACCAGGTGGCTGTGGTTTGTCACGGCAGCCCCGAGCGCACGGAAATTGAAGCGTTTCGCCAGCAGTTTGTCAAGGGTCTGGGATATTGCCCGGAAACTCTTGCCTAGACTGCGGAGCATATAAATTGCCTGCGATCGCACAGAGAGAGGGGGACAAGGGGAGAGGGGCAGAGGATTTAGCGCTTTTTCCACGTCCGTTAAAGATGAATAAACCAATGGGCGATAGTCAAGGCAAGTTAACAATTAAAAATTACCAAGCGGTATTACTTTTTGATTTTACCCTGTAATTTTTAATTTGACATTTCTAATTGCTGAAAGCCGATCGAATGTATTCTTGCAGGATAAGCAGGTAATTTCCGGCAAGGGCGGATTGAGAGTTCGCTGTCGTTGGTGGTAATATTTGCTTGCTCTTTTGCCCTGAAGGCTCGCACCTGACTAGGGCGACATCGAACCGACAAGAATTATTTGCTAAATCTGGACGTGTGCTTAAAAATATTTCGGCGGTTTGCCAAAGTTTGGCTTGT
This sequence comes from Microcoleus sp. PH2017_12_PCY_D_A, assembly GCF_020738565.1. NCBI lineage: Bacteria > Bacillati > Cyanobacteriota > Cyanophyceae > Oscillatoriales > Microcoleaceae > Microcoleus > Microcoleus sp. PH2017_12_PCY_D_A. Next base: position 33,288 of record NZ_JAEQCI010000037.1, read on the forward strand.
TTTGTGGCGCTAACAGCCAGCATTCCGCCAGCATCCCAATTTCCTCGGCGGCGAGTTTTGACCTCTACAAAGGCTAATATCGGGAATTGGCGATCGCAAATGCCTGGGTTCTTTTCGCTTGCTTCATCTTTTCCGAGGGCGATGATGTCAATCTCTCCCCAGCGACAGCGGTACTGACGGTGCAGGATTTCCCAGCCTTGCTGCTCTAACCACTCGGCGACTAAGTTTTCTCCCAATGTGCCGATATCCCGAGAGTTTGGGGATTGGGGAGAGCTGGAGGCGGTGGGAACGACAGAAGATGAGCGTTTTCTGGTAGAATTCAATTTTGAACTGTCATTGCTGCCCATTAGCTTTAACTTATGAATTCTGGAATTCGCCAACATCGCAAAAATATTTATACTTTCTTGCTGAGTTTTGTTATTTTAGCAGTAATTGCCACCTTGGCGATCGCCATTAATCCCGCACCTGCTTTCGCCTTGGATCGCGACAAAGAAATCCTAGTTGGCGCTGATTTTAGCGGACAAGTTTTGACGAACGACAGTTTTAATAAAGCTAATCTTCGCAACACCAATTTTACTAATGCAGATTTAGGAGGCGTAAGTCTGTTTGGCGCAAATATGGAAGAGGCAAATTTAGAAGGCGCTAATTTAAGGGGTGCGACTTTGGATTTGGCTCGCATGATGAAAGCAAATCTAACTAATGCTATTCTTGAGGGTGCTTTTTGTTACAATACCAGACTGGAAGGAGCTGTGATTGACGGTGCTGATTTTACAGACACTCTGCTGCGAGACGATATGATCGAAAAGCTCTGTAAAGTGGCAAAAGGTACTAATCCGGTGACTGGTAGAGAGACTCGCGAAACTCTTTTTTGCGACTATTAAAAGGCTTGTTCAACCAAACTTACCCCGCGTGCGGGGTGAGTTCCATGTAAACCCTCTGGCAGTCGGGCGATCGGGCTTTATCCACTGACCGATACATGACTGCAATATCAGCGAAACCCCAGAAAATCGAAGGTTTTGTGCTGTAAAGGAGTTGCACTCGTCAGGTCGAAACTAACTGAAACACTCGTTAGTTTAGGCGGCAGTCTATTTTAAAATATTGACATTTCCTGCTCTAGTCAACTGAGTTTAGACTACAAAAACTGGAGGCGTTCAAATAGTACAGTTTTATCCATGTCAATCAGGATGTTACTAGCAGTTCATAAAGTCCTTATTGTAACTTTTTGCATGGCTGCTCTTTTGACCCCTAGCTCATCGACTTTCCATGATTGCTCATCTAGACCGGATTTTGGTATTTGATCGAGGTCGCATTATTGAAGATGGTTCTCACACTAAACTACTAGCAAAAGGTAGAGCTTACTACAGGTTATGGAAAATGCAGGCAGGTGGATTCCTACCGGTAGCAGCTAGGGGGAATTAAACATTTTTGAGGAAGGAATAAACCTCAAACCCTTGTGCAGTAAGGGAAATGCACCCAATGTCCAAAAACGCCTGAAACCCAGATATACCAACAAACCAATCAAAATGATGTCAAAGTCTTTTGGGATACACGTTTGAGGTTATTTTATCAGTGTTTTTTGCCTAAGTCCCATTATCTGGTCCTCCTCCTTTTCTACCTTGCTTGTTCTTGACTTCTGAGGTGCGTTTTGTTGAGCGTTTACCGTTTCTTCCAGGGTGTAGCACCTCTAGCGGGTTCATCATTCCATCAGCAATCATTTTGTCCACTGTCAGCACCATAAATAGTGTGAGAGATTAAGATAAAGTAGTTTTTGTCAATAAGTTAAAATACTTAAAATATTCTCAATAACAATGATAATCTTAGACGGGAAGAGGGGGAGGCTGCCAATGGCTATAACTTAAGTTTTTTGGGATTCTCCCATTAATGTATACTATTTTAGTATCCGCTCAATAATTCGGGGCGGACTACCCATTAAGAAACGATTTTGCGTCATTTGATGTACATCGTTGAGCGATTTACCCCGGATTATTGGGCGGATACGAAAAACTTTTAATAGTTTAGATAGGTGCTAGTAATGGAAAAAATGTGCGGTGCTGCCGAAATTTCTCAGAAGGTTGAAAACTTTGGTATTGAATTAAAAAGCATATCTAAAGTTGACCATGTATACTCTTTTGCAAAGCTATTAAATTATTTTGCTTTGGTAGTTTTTCTGAGTGTTGGAATTATTTTTCTTCAGGATTGGAAATTAAGTATTATACTTCAATTACTGTTGGGGCTTACATTTGCTCATGGCTTAGAATTGCAACATGAGTGTCTTCATCACAATTTTTTTAAGTCAAAGATATTAAACCGCTTTTTCGGTTTTTTGTTTGGTGTTCCAATGCTTGTTTCATATACCCATTACAGAGTCCAGCATCTACACCATCATAAATATTTAGGCACAGAAAAAAATGCTGAGATATTTGACTATGATGAGTCCTCACTAGAAAGCTTCAATAAACTCGTTGTTAGAGCTTGGAACTTTGCAAGAGTACCAACTTTTTTCTCGACATTATTTAACTTCATGAAAGGTAAATACCCCGAAGTTTTTTCTACTGACAAGGCTAAAAAGGATGTTTTAATTGAATATCTTGTGCTAGTCACAATTTTTATAACACTCTTATCTATTAGCGTGTTTGACCTGTCCTTAATACCTCTCAAAATCTGGTTTATACCGTGGTTAGTTTTTGGCGAATTGTTCCATTTTCTTATCGAGTTACCGGAACATCTGTATTGCAAGAAGACGACAACAGATGTTTTTTTAAATACTCGTTCAATTGAAACTAATCCAATCATTAGTTACATTACAAACGGCAATAACTATCATGTTGAGCATCATCTCTATCCTAGTGTAGCGGTACATAATCTTGAGAAAGTTCATCATACCATTCGTCCTAAGATTGAATACTTGAGTTTATCGTACTTCGATTTCTTTCGGGAAACATTTCAAAAAGCTAGGAGTAATCGTTCCTAGGACTTAGGCGCTGTAAAAACTTACCATGATATGTATGAACGAAATTGAGCCGTTTCAAACTTTTGAATTACTATAGTCAGTAAGGTGCGTCAGATAGAGAACATCTGTTTTTTGCCAAATTATCGGGTCTGACGCACCCTACAAGAGGCAAAAACGCATAACCGATATTTGATGGATTTTGTCAATGCGTTTTTGTCATTTCCCGTCTGTTGACCATCATTGCAATCCTGTAATAGCGAGGGGTTGAGCCATTTTTTTTAAGGGTATCCGACCGAACATGATATAACTCCTAGTTCCGTGACATTAAAGAACTTCTAAGAATCAGTGTTCTTATCAAAGGTTGTTTATCTCACATCTTACACAAGAAAAAATGATGTAAATTAATTATTCAGTATTAAACTGGTGGCTATCCATTTTTTATGCCTGTAGTATGTTCGTGGATAATTTGACTTTATTGGCGAATTCATGTAAAGTGCAATTTCTGGTGCGATCTGCTATGATATTTCAAGGGGTTGAGCATAGCGATTGCCCGAAGGGCTGACGCCAGAGGTATATCGCAATTCGCCAACAGAATCATAATTTACGCGACGAACGTAATCTTTTTTGTCCAAAGTCCAAATGCTAAAGGAGATTGTGTAAAGTGCCTGAGTTTTTGCCTATAGTATTCCTTAACGGGTTTACCTTGTTTGCTGGACTAATTGTCGCCATTGGTGCTCAAAACGCCTACGTTTTGCGTCAAGGTCTCAAACGCGAACATGTTTTCGCGACTGCAAGCATCTGCTTCCTATGTGACGCCACTCTAATTATCATCGGTACTATAGGGTTCGGTACACTAAGCTCGAATATTCCAGAACTAACTAATATAGCTCTATGGGCTGGCGTTGTGTTTCTTTTATTTTATGGCTTATATTCATTTAAATCTGCTTTTGCTCCAGCAGCGATAGATATAAATGAACTGGATATTCAACCAACAAGTCTTTGGAGCAATGTTCTGACGACGCTGGCACTCAGCCTCCTAAACCCACACGTCTATCTTGACACTGTGGTACTGGTTGGTGGTTTGGCAGCTCAATACACAGTGAGTGAACGCATTTTTTTCGCACTTGGTGCAATTCTTGCTTCCTTTATCTGGTTTTTTGCACTTGCATATGGCGCTGTTTGGCTAACGCCATTTTTCCAACGTCCATCTGCGTGGCGAATTCTTGACATTATTATTGGCTGCATTATGTGGTTTATAGCTGTATTACTAATTTTTCCTACGATTAACTTTAATCAATTTTTGGCGTAGCAGCCTTGTATCTTGTGTGGATTTGGTAATTCCCAAATATCTAATTTTACCTGTTCTTGTTCTACTAATATTTAAATTCCCACCTTCCGCTTTCTGCCTGACGAAATCAGGAAAAAGTATGGTGAGTTTATCGCCGATTACCTCAAGGTAACTGTGCCTGAAATGGAACTTCCCCCGCGCGAGCTTAAAGTTTTCTAGTATTGCCCCCATCCGTCGGGATCTCGGGATGAGATACCCCGCCGGATACATGACGGAAGATATCAGCGAAACCTCCAGCTAATAGAAGGCTTTATGCTGTAAAGGAGTTGCCGTCGTCAGGTCGAAACTAACTGAAATACCCGTTTGTTTAGGCGGCACTCGATTTTTAGCGATCGTCGATAAATTAGTCACTAACGTCCGAAAACTTTGAAGGGGAAACTTCTCCAAAGTACGCTTTGTTGAAGCTTTCCGTTTCGCCGGAGTGGCAGACAAAACCTGGACAACCACCGAACCAGACTCCCAAGGCTCTAACCACTCGTCATCCTCGAACAACAACGGTGCTAATGGCGATCGCATATCCCATCTAAGTTTGCTTCCATTTCCATCTTCTGGCTGTTTCGTTGGTAGCTGAAGTGGTTGTCGCTAATCTTGAGATAAAAATGCTTTGCTACCTGGTAACGATTGATGACTTTTCCCACTCTCACACGAATTTTTTCGGTAGATTTAGGAGAGCGTGCTAGTAGAAGTATCTGTGGATAATTCGCGTGCGGTGGCTCGCTTTGGAGGCGGGTAGAGAATTATCGCGACGATCGATCGTCGCGGTGACTCGCATCTCGTTGACGACTTGAGCGATCGCCAATCAGTGATTCAAGTCCTAAATTTTTGATTGTTCGTAACAAGGACTAAAGTCCTTAACTCCTAGAAATTCCCACTCCAAGGTAGGGAGGTTAAATCGTAAAAATTAACTTGACGCAGCCGCTCTAATTCCTCTATCCATTCTTGTTCGGCGCACAGTTGTTGGTAATATTCTACAGCAGCATCGGTTTTTTTCCACATATCGAGGGCAATCCTGCGCCGTTTGATGCTGATGATTTGCTCGATACAGGCGATCGCAGATCGAATAACTAATGGCGCGCGATAAACATTTTTTTCTGAAAACTCGTTTAAGTGAAATAAATGCGATATTTGATTGAGTTGAGTTGGATATTCAATAAAGCTATCCTGCAATTTTAATATTAACTCAGAAGGCGCTAGTTGTAAAGACATTTTGTGCAGTATTTCTGCATTCAAAATCAGGTGCCACAAAAATCTGTGGTGAGAAAGGCTAAACTGCACGTCTCTAGCTTCTATGGCTTCTCTGACTTCTTGGCGGTATTCGGGACAGTGCAAGTAAATCTGCAATAATTGCGCTTCAGCTTCTTCTAACAGACTGCGGGCTGCTACTGAAAAACCTGTTTTTGAATTTTTGCTGTCGCTACTTCCACGCTGCTTTTTATATTGTTTGCTCGGCCTCAGTTTGTTTCTAATTAACAGAGGCATTGTCAAAGCTTCGTCTTGATTCAGCCGCTGTCCCCAATCGCTGACTACTTGATTGAGCAAGTTTTCGGCGATCATTTTTGTGAGGCGAAAATCTCCTTTGCTGAGAATTTCGGCGCACTTTTGCAGATAATGCGATAACTGATTGTCGTCACTAATATTGGTTAATAAGTTAATGATTTTTTTGGTAATTTGCTGGGAAGTATCCGCTTGCTTCAAATCTTGATTGACGAGCATTTGTTGGATTTGCCAGTCTAGCCACAATGGGGAATTGTCGAGCAATTCTCGATATTGTTCTGGGGAGTAGGTTTTGAGGTATTCGTCGGCATCTTTGCCGTCGGGAATGTTCAGTACCCGCAGTTGTACTTCTCCTTGATAGGCGAGTTTTTCTATTTCTCCAATGGCGCGCTCTGCTGCTTTGGTGCCTGCTTTGTCGGCGTCGAAGTTGAGGATAATTTGTTTGGAGTCAGTGTACCGCAGTAGCTGCCGCACTTGGTTTAAACTCAGGGCTGTGCCGAGGGATGCTACGGCGTTGGAGATGCCGGCTGCTTGAAGTGCGATCGCGTCAAAGTACCCCTCTACGACGATCGCGCGATCGGCTTTGCTAATGGCTGTTTTGGCTGTATCTAAGCCATATAAAGTCTTGCCTTTGTCGAATAGTTCTGTTTCGGGAGAATTGAGATATTTAGGTTGTTCGTCGCCGAGAGCTCGCCCGCCGAAACCGATGACTCTGCCTTGGGTATCGCGAATGGGAATCATGATGCGGTTGCGGAAGCGATCGTAATAGCCACTTCCTCCTGATTTGCGCGGTACAATTAATCCTGCTTGTTCTACTAATTGGGCCGGATAGTTTTTTTGTTCTACTAAATAACTGTAAAGTGCTTCCCAACCTTGGGGTGCATAACCTATTTGAAATTGTTGGATTGTTTCTTCACTGAGTTGGCGTTCGGATTTAAGATATGCTAAGGGTTCTTCTCCTTGAGATTGCCGCAAAGCGTGTTCGTAAAACTTGGCTGTTAGTGCTGAGATTTCATAGAGTTGTTCGCGCAGTGAAATTTGGCGCTGCAATTCTTGTCGGTGTTCTGGTTCGACTGTTTTGATGGGGACTTGATAATTTTTAGCTAGTTCTAATACTACTTCGCTGAAGGAGCGCTTTTCTAATTCCATCAGGAATTTAAAGGCATTTCCGCCTGCACCGCAGCCGAAACAATAGTACATTTGTTTAGCTTGGTTGACGGTGAAGCTGGGAGATTTTTCGTCGTGAAACGGACACAATCCGACGTATTCTTTGCCGCGTTTTTTTAAGATTACTCTACCGGAAATTACGTCTACTATGTCGGCTCTTTGTTTGACTTCTTCGATGGTTTCTGGGTGCAGCCGGGGTACTTGCATAGGGCTATTTTAGGTGATTTTAAATTATGTTTATTTTGAGCGATCGCACAATTTGAGTTTTCCTGGACGTAGAAACCGGGTGTTTTACGAAAATACTTCAATTAAGCCCAGATTTTCTGTTTAAAAACCCGGTTTCTTTGGGCTTAAGTAGTTTTGGCACACGAAAACTTAAGAAACCGGGTTTTTGTACCGGGGCTGATAGCTGTCACCGTGTTTTTTCGTGAAAAACCCGGTTTCTGCCTAGGGCATAACTTTATTGTAAAATATTTAGACTAACTGTAAGGAGCATCGGCAATAATGCGAATTTTAATGATGGGCGGTACTCGGTTTATCGGGGTTTATCTTACTAAGATTTTAGCAGCACAAGGGCATGAGGTGGTGTTGTTTAACCGGGGCAACAAGCCGGTACCGGTTTCGGGGGTGAAACAGATTTTGGGCGATCGCACGAAGGTCGAACAATTGCAAGAACAGTTATCTGCGGTTGAGTTTGACGCGGTTTTTGACAACAACGGTCGGGAACTGAGCGATACAAAGCCCTTAGCTGAGATATTTAAGGGGCGGGTGCAGCACTTTGTTTATATGAGTTCTGCGGGGGTTTATTTGAAATCCGACCAAATGCCTCATATCGAAGGAGACGCTACGGATCCCAAAAGCCGACATTTGGGTAAGTGCGACACGGAAAATTATTTAGCTGAGTCCGGTTTACCTTGGACTTCGATCCGCCCGACTTACATCTACGGCCCTCAAAATTATAACGATTTGGAGGCTTGGTTTTTCGATCGCATTGCGCGCGATCGCCCGATTCCGATTCCGGGTAACGGTATGCACTTCACGCAGTTGGGGCACTGTCAGGATTTGGCGGGGGCGATGGCTGCGGTTTTGGGGAATGAAAGGGCGATCGGGCAAATTTACAACGTTTCGGGCGATCGATTTGTCACCTTTGACGGTTTAGCGCGCGCCTGCATTCAAGCGGCAGGCAAATCGCCCGATGCTATCAAGATTGTACACTACGATCCGAAACAATTTGACTTTGGCAAAAAGAAAGCTTTCCCCATGAGATTGCAGCACTTTTTCGCCTCAGTTAATAAAGCTGTCACCGAACTTAACTGGAAACCAGAATTTGACTTGGTTTCGGGATTGAAAGATTCATTTCAGAATGATTATCTAGTTTCCGGAAGAGACAAAGCTGAAATAGATTTTTCCGTTGACGATGAGATTTTGAAAGCCGTTTAAAGTAAAATTAGATTGAGGTACTTGCGACTTCAGAAACCCGGTTTCTTTGTAGATTTATCGTTATTGTTGGCAAAACTCGTAGAAACCGGGTTTCTAGCCGATGCGTCTAAACCATGTTAAATCAAAGTAAGGTGCGCAGTGCGCACCCTACGCATCTGAACTTTCACAGCAAAGATAATTCGCCGACGATTTTACCGCTTGTCGGTAGAATCTACTGGTATTTTCACAGGCTTTCTGCTGTAAAGCCGATCGCAAATTAGTTAAACTAAATCAGATACAAAACCTCTCCCCCAGCCCCTGTTTTACTCCGAAAGGGGAGAAAAACTCGGAAATATCAGGTAAATTTCATGCTTGGAATAACACTCGGCACGCGCTACAATATTATCCGTCACTTGGGAGGCGGCGGATTTGCTCAAACTTATTTAGCTGAAGACAAGCAGCTACCAGGCAATCACCTCTGCGTCGTCAAGCAGCTTAAACCTCAAGCAACCGATCCCGAAACTTTACGAATAGCAAGACGTTTATTTGATACAGAAGCACAAGTTTTATATAAGCTGGGAAATCACGATCGCATTCCGCAACTTTTTGCTTACTTTGAAGAAAATCAAGAGTTTTATCTCGTTCAAGAATTTATCGAAGGCCACGATTTAAGTCAAGAAATCACACCCCCCCAAACCCCCCCTTACCAAGGGGGGGCTGGACTTGGCTCCCCCCCTTACCAAGGGGGGGCTGGACTTGGCTCCCCCCCTTACCAAGGGGGGGCTGGGGGGGGTTCTTCTAGAAATGCCGGAGGTATGAAAGAAGATGAAGTTGTTGCTATTTTGCAGGAACTTCTGGAAATTTTAGATTTTGTACACCAGCAAAATGTGATTCACCGCGATGTCAATCCGCGCAATATCCTGCGCCGCGATCGAGATGGTAAATTAGTGTTAATTGACTTCGGTGCAGTCAAGGAAATTACTACTCAAATTACCAATCCTCAGCCCAAGAATAGCTTGAGTGTGAGCATCGGAACTCCCGGTTATATGCCCAGCGAACAATCTCACGGCAATCCGAAACTCAGCAGCGATATTTATGCCGCAGGTGCGATCGCAATTCAGTTCCTCACAGGCATCAATCCCCACCAAATGCCCAAAAATCCCGATACAGAGGAAATTATTTGGCAGGATAAAGCATCGGTGAGTCCTGAATTTGCGAAGATTTTAGATCGGATGGTAAAGTACGATTTTCGGCAGCGTTATTCGAGTGCCGGCGAAACATTGCAAGCTATTAAGGAATTGAGAAATTCTTTCAGCGGTACTGTTCCGGTATTACCTCGGGTTGCTGCTGCTGCGAAACAGCCGCACAAACCGCGCCGAAAACTGTATTTGAAAATCGGGGCGATCGCCAGTTTTATTGGCATCACTATTCTAGCATCAATTTATGGTGTTAATACTTTTAATTCTGCCAATGCAACTGAATTGCACAACCGAGGAATTACTCTTTACAATTTAAGCAAGTTTGAAGAAGCTCTAGCAGCTTACGATCGAGCAATAACTCTGAGGCCAGATTATGCGGAAGTTTGGCAGGAAAAAGCTAAAACTTTATATGAATTGAAAAAATATAAGGAGTCACAGTCGGCGTATGATAAAGCAATAGAATTAAAGCCGGAATATTTGGAGGCTTGGACGGGGCGCGGTTATGCTTTGGATAAGTTGCAGCAGTCCAAGGAGGCGATCGCATCTTTTGACAACGCTTTGAAAATCCAGCCGGATTATCCCGCAGCCTGGGAAGGTAGAGGCGATGCTTTGTTAGACTCGCAGCGCTACGAAGAGGCGATCGCATCCTACGAAAAAGCCGTACACTTTCAGCCTAATTTATATCAGGCGTGGTACAATCGGGGACAAGCTCACCAAAATTTGAAACAGTACGATCGCGCCGTAGAATCCTATCAAAAAGCAGTTGAAATTAAATTTGATAATTCTGATGCTTGGTACAATTTAGGCAATGTTTTCCTAGAATTGAACAAAAACCAAGAAGCTTTTGAAGCTTACGAAAAAGCCGTCCGGTTTCAGCCTAATTTTTATCAAGCTTGGTACAGTAAAGGAATCGCTTTGCTGAAAATGCGCCGACATGAAGAAGCGGTAGAAGCTTACGAAAAAGCTGTTAAATTAAAACCGGATTATCATCAAGCCTGGTACAATTTAGGTTGGTCTTACCACGAGTTGCGGAAGTACGAAGCAGCTATTGAGTGTTACAGCAAAGCCTTAGATTTAAATCCCAAAGAATCTCAAGGCTGGTACAATAGAGGCAATGCTCAGTACAATTTGAAACGATACGAAGATGCGATCGCCTCTTACAATGAAGCCGTTTATGTCAAGCCGGACTATTCGGAAGCCTGGTACAGCCGCGGTAATGCCCTTGTAGCGGTGAAAAGATTCGGAGATGCGATCGCCTCCTACGACAAAGCAATACGCTACAAACCGGATTACGGAGCCGCTGTGGAGGCAAAAAAGCGCGCAGAAAGTCAGTTAGGAAACAATTCGGAACAGCCTAAACAACAATAACAGGACTTATATCATGTCAATGCCACTACGCAGTAGTATTAATACCATTTTTTTAAAATCGTGCAACACTCTTCGACCCCCCCTAGCCCCCCCGCTGTATTGCGGGGGAAGAATACTGTTGCATTCTTTTTTTAAATTGGTGCAAATCTTTCATGCGACGGGATTCAATCTTCTACAAACTATTCGGGCAATCACCAACTTTGCTGTTCGATCTACTGGCTACAACTCCAGCAAATGCTGCCAATTATCGCTTTGACTCGGTGGCAGTCAAAGAACCTAAATTTGAAATTGACGGCGTATTTTTGCCACCAGAATCTGAAGGTGCAGGCATCGTCTATTTTTGTGAAGTTCAGTTTCAAAAAGATGAACAACTTTACGAAAGGTTGTTTGGCGAATCGTTTTTATATTTTTACCGCAATCGCAGTCGTTATAGCGATTGGCAAGCTGTGGTGATTTATCCCTCTCGCAGCATTGAACAAAGCGATGTTTATCCTTATCGAGCTCTGCTCAACAGCAATCAAGTGCATCGGGTGTGCTTAGATGAGTTGGGGGATATTCGCGCCTTGCCTTTAGGAATTGCGCTGATGGTGTTGACGACTGTCGAGGAGACTCAAGCACCAGCAGAAGCAAGGTATTTGCTGAGCCGAGTGGAGCAAGAAGTTGCACCAGAAGCCAATCGTGACATAATAGAACTACTGACAACTATTATGGCATACAAATTTACACAGTTGAGTCGAGCGGAGGTGGAATCGATGTTGGGAATTACACTAGAGGAAACGAGATTCTATCAAGAAGCTAAGGCGGAAGGATTGCAGCAAGGATTGCAGCAAGGATTGCAGCAAGGACGACAAGCAGAAGCCTGTGCGCTGATTGTCCGACTATTGACTCGTCGGTTACAGCAGGAAATGTCTGAGGAAATGCGATCGCGCCTTGCTAATCTCCCCTTGCCGATACTCGAAGATTTGAGTGAGGCGCTGTTGGATTTTGTTACTGGGGCGGATTTGCAGGCTTGGCTGGATCTCCAGCAGTCGGAAAGATAAGAATTTTGCGAACTTGTCCGTGCGATCGCAACATTTGAATCGAGATCCACATCCAAATCAAGCAGTTATCGAAGGCATCTTGCAAAATTTTAAATACGACGATCGCTCATTTCTATTTAACGGGCGATCGTCACTTTTGTCACGCTATATATTGTGCTTGCGTAAGTCCTGTTTTAGCGAACAGCAGGACTAATTACCGTAACACGGCGGCTATCTACCAACATCGGCCAAAAACCGCGATCGCTCAATGCTTTTACCGCCGCAGTAGCAGCGTTTTGATCCGTTGTATAAGCAACGAATAAAAAGGGACGTTGGCCGTAGGAAGCTAAGCCTACTTGCGTACCCAATGCTTGCTTGACTTGGCCGGCTAATTCCGGTTGATTGAAGTAATCTACTAACACGGCGTAACCGGGGCCGAGGGCTTGGGGATTGAACCCACTATTCCCAGTCTGGGGATTGGCGATTGGTTCTGAACCTGGTGCTGGCTGGGGATTGTAGACTGGCAGATTTTGGGGAAGTGCTGCTGCGGGCGATCGAAGTACGTAAGCTGGCAATCCGACAACATCTTTGATATATTTCACCCAATCGATCGCAATTTGCGAGTTGCGAAAGCCACCAACTCGCGTCACCGTATCGTTAATGTACCGACAAACTATATTGTCAGTATTGCCCGGGAAAGAGCGCTTTGCTTTTTCTTGCTCTTCGGGTGTTCTGGTGACAATTAACAGTAAATATTCGTCGGAATTCGGCGGTTCGCAGCTCGACTGAGCCTTAACAGAACTCGCTAAAATTGTCAAGGTCAAAAGGGCGATCGAGGTAGCAGAAAATAGGGGAATAGAAACAATAAAATTGTACAATTTACCCCGAAATTTTCCCAGCTTCGCTGTGGATTTGTGGGCTAGTTGATTCATGCTGTCTGTAGGGACGCGAGGGCATCGGGAATAGTTGCTGACGGTGCTTGAAATTCACCTGTCAGCACATATTCTAATCGCAGTTTCAACCAGGTGATGAAAACTGGATCTGTGGAAACAATAGCGGCGGCTGGTTGAGGGCATTTTGCTTTTACTTCTTTCATTGCCGGTGCTTCTAGGAAAGCTGGTTGTTTTACCAACCAGAAGTCTATTTGTTTTTCTTGTTCGTGGTAGTTGCGAGTTCTTTCTTTAAACACTTCATCTAGAGCTTCTTCTTCTAGCAAAAAGCGTTGGCTGGCTAAAACGTAGTAGTAGGTTTGCATTTTTGTCGGTTGTTAGGGGTTGGTGATTGGCGGTTAATGTCGCCTGTATTGGCGAGTTTTGCAGTTCAAGCCTCGGTTTGCCGAGTTGCGGCAGTTCGAGAACCTTGAACTATTGTGCCGTTTACTTTACCTTATTTGTTGTCATTTTGGGTAGGTGCAGCGCAAGTTATGTCTGCAAAATGATTGGTTTGAGGGGAGTTGGGGGAGTTGGGGGATTATTTTTCGGGCGGTTGATTTTTGTGGAAAATTTAAGTAACAATAGTAAATTAGATGCAGTTGCACGTTGAATAATTGCCAGTTATTAAGGCAATCTTGGGCTGTCATACCGGATTGGGAGTGGTTTGCATATGGACAGTATTGCGATCGGTATTGCTTGGTGTGTCGCTTGGGGCGATCGGCGGGAACCTGATTTTGATCTAAGCGTGTTGCAGGAAATGCGACGGGCGTTGACTTCTCGGGGGGGAAGTGCCGACAGTGGTGTCATCGTTTCATCATTGGGCAAGACGAATAAGTTAGCTTTCATTGCAGGGGAGGGCGATCGCACATCCCGCCAGAGTAGCACCCAAAATATTTAGTTCACTTACATCTGTATCTAGTAAAGTTTAGCAACACAATATGAGTACATCCGAAATAGATTATAAAGTTAATCATTTGTTTTTGCTCGTGGGTGAGAACCCCTTACCAAACTATGTAGCTGCTATGAAGCTACTAAAAACGGGCGGCACAGCATATCTTGTTTATACTAATCAAACAAATCCACCAAAAGAGCAATTAAAAAATGCACTGAAGAATCAAGGCTTTAAGAGCCAACCAGTTGCTTTAGACAAAGAGAACACAGCCAGCAATAAATCTAATGCTCATCAAATTTACACAAAAATCAAAGAAAATGCTCAAAAAATACCTACTAATGAACTTATTGGTCTGCACTACACAGGTGGCACAAACCCAATGGCAATTCATGCCTATCGAGCCATAGCTGATTTACAAAGAACTGATACAGTCTATAGCTATCTTGATGCCAAAACGCTAGAGATATTTATAGATCATCCCAATTCGGATTCTACTCACAGAGCAGTTCAGCTTGAAGTCCCTCTAGAAGTCTTGTTTAAACTCCACAAGTATGAGTGGCAAGAAGGCAAAAAACCTCTCTCTGAGCCAGTTTCACCAGATGCAGCCGCAGAATTTGTCAGACTTTACCAAAATGAGGAAATAGCAAAAACCTGGAGAACCTGGTCTAATACTCATCGTTACAACAACTTTGGAGAGCTTAAAAAAGCAAAAGATTTAGAAACAGATCAGTGGAAATCTGAAGACGAGCTTTCTGATTTATCTTTGAGTTTAACAGGCGTACACTCAGAAATTATCGAAGTCCTACGACAGAAATTAGATGCTTCGGCAAGCCAACTTTCATTGAGAATGACCAAGACAAGCAAAGGATTTGATAATTGTCAACAAGTTTGTGCGTGGCTAGGAGGTATTTGGTTAGAACATTATGTGCTTCAACAAGTTAAGGATTTGACACCAGACTTACAGCTTGGTGAAAGCAAGATGTCATTTTTTATGAAAAAAAGTCAAACTAGGGAAGGAGGAGTATTTGAGTTTGATGTTGCCTTTATGCGAAGTTACCAATTGTTTGCTATTTCCTGTACAACCAGTAAAGATCCTAAAGAATGTAAACTGAAACTATTTGAGGCATACACAAGAGCAAAACAACTTGGTGGTGATGAAGCTAGAGTTGCTCTAGTCTGCTGTTGTGATAATGACCCTAAGAAGCCACAAAGCTTGGACAGATATCTCAAAAGTCAGCTTGAAGGCTCTGTAAGCAATCCTAAAATAGCTGTATTTATCCGAAAAGATTTACCAAATTTAAAAGATAAAATTGCAGATTGGGTTGAAACAAATAAGGGTAAAGCATGAGAAAAATAACTGTCACTGTAGTGGATACAACTGGAATTCAAGACTATGTTTTCGGTAGTAATCGACTGGGCGAAAATATTGGAGCATCCTATTTAGTGTCCCAGGCTACTAAGGAATGGGCTGAAGAAGCTTTACAGGATTTAGCAAGAGAACTTAACCAAAAAGTTCATATTCCCAAAGGCAATTCATTACAGGAAATCCACATCGGCAATGAGGGTGTAGCTGCTGAGATGGTTTATGCAGGAGGTGGCAATACAGTCTTACTGTTTGCAAAATTTGAATATGCTAAATGCTTCACCAAAATTTTGACAAAACGAGTTTTGCAAGATGCACCAGGTTTAAATATTGTCGTTGCTCATAACACAGAATTTGAATTTGGGAAGGGAGATTTTAAAAAGACGTTAAATCAGCTTTTGGAAAAGCAATTAGCTAAAAAGAAACGAGAGCGAATTGCTTCTGCACCTCTATTAGGTTTAGGAGTAACAGCAGCTTGCCAGTCTACTCAACTTCCCGCAGTCAATACCAGTGAGAAATATATTGATGCTGATGAAGAAGATAGTTATCTAATTTCCCGAGAAAGCGAAGCGAAGCTCAAAGCAGTTCCCAAGGCAAATCAAAGACTAATAGAAAAATTTGCCGGGACTTTTGAGCCAGCAATTTATGATTTTCCCCGTCGAACTGATAATTTAGGTCGTTCGGAAAATTATTCTAGTTATGTTGCTATCGTTCATGCAGATGGCAATGGCATGGGAAATCGTTTTCAAAAGTGTGGTGAGGGGAAATCTGATCGAGACGCCATTATTGAGATGCGTAAACTTTCTCGCAGTGTTGATGATGCTGGAATCGCTGCACTAAGACAAGTTGTCGAGATAGTTCATGATTCAATTGATAATGGAGAAGTTGTAGGTAAAATCGGACAGTTTGCTTTGAAAAAGTCTCAGGATGGTAAATACTTTTTGCCGTTCCGCCCTTTGGTTTATGGCGGTGACGATCTCATCTTTATTTGCGAGGGAAGATTAGGACTGGAGTTGGCAGCAATTTATCTCAGAGAGTTTGAAAAACAGGAAGCTGCCGATAATAAACCATTAACTGCTCGTGCTGGAATTTGTATAGTTAAAACACATTATCCATTTGCTAGAGCCTACCAACTGGTTGAAGAGTTATACGGAACAGCCAAAAAGTTTATCCGAGAAGAAAGAGAGCGATTGGATGAATCTGATAACTACTATTGTTCCACTCTTGATTGGCATTTTGCAGCTAGTGGTTTAATTGGTTCTCTTGGAGAAATTCGTCAACGAGAATATGATGTTTTATCTGGAAATAATATTATGATGCGACCCATACGGCTAAAAGAGAATGACAGCGATGATGACCAATGGCGAACTTGGGCTAATTTTAGCAGCGTAGTCGAACACTTTAATGGCTGCTTCGATGATTTAGAAGGTAACGATTCTTGGAAAGACCGTCGAAATAAAATAATTGCCTTGCGCGAAGCTCTCCGTCAAGGATCTGACAAGACTAAACAGTTTATGACAGCATACGGTATCAAAAAACTACCACCTTTTCCGCAAGTAAATGACTTGCAAGAAACAGGTTGGTTTGACAAACGTTGTGGTCATTTTGATGCCATCGAAGCAATCGATTTTTATATGGGATTGAAGGGGGATAACAATGAGCATCTATGAACTGCAATTACACATTAAACTTTTGAGCGACACAACTTTTGGGCGGGGTGATGGTGTTGCTGGTTTAGTTGACCAAGAAGTAGAGTATGACTCCTATGGGTTTCCTTATCTGCGAGGACGCACTTTAAAAGGCTTGTTGAGTGAGGAGTGCGATAACTTGATTATCTTGCTAAAAGAGGAGGTGTTCAGACATTGGAAGGATGTCAGGAATAAATTATTTGGTGTTTCTGGTAGCGTGATAGACACAATTTCTATCATGCACGTTGGCGATGCTTGTTTGCCAGATAAATTACGGGAAGCAGTGGGACTTCAAATAGAGAAAGAGCGAGAACAAGATAAGCCAGCTTTAACGCCAACAGATATATTGCATTCTCTGACAACAATTCGTCGCCAAACAGCAATTAATCCTAGCAATGGTACAGCAGATAGCGGTAGTTTGCGATCGGCTCGTGTTGTGATGCGCGATCGCCCCAATAGCCAACCCCGCTTTACAGCTTTCCTATTTTTTGATGAAGAACCAACACCACATATGAAAGCTCTTTTGGCAGTTGGTATTTTAGCACTTCGGCACATTGGTAGTGGACGTAACCGAGGGCGAGGTCATGTGAAATGTAGTTTATGCGATGCCAGTGGGCAAGATATTACTCAAGATTTTGTCTCTCACTTCGGAACAATTGAGGAGGTCAATACATGAAAGTAATCACATTTATTTTAGAGACGCAACAGCCAATTTTAGCAACTTCATTTCAGGGAGACCCAAATAGTGATGTGTCTTTTTCCTATATTCCTGGGAGTATGATTCGAGGTGCTTTGATTGGTCGTTACCTCAAGCGTCACCCAGAATTAGGAAAAGATATCTTATCAGATGTGGCTATCAATCAAAAGGTGAAACGCTTATTTTTTGATGAATGTACCCGTTACTTAAACGCCTATCTATTCTGTAGCAACAAAAAAAAACGTACCTTACCTCTGCCTCTGTCTTGGTATAGAAAGAAAGATGAAGAGTTACTTCTAAGCCAAGAACCAGCTTTAGATGTTTACGATTTGAGTCAATATGAGCCAGAACAGGTGCCACTGAAAAGCTTAAGTGAAAGATTTTGTACTGTTAACGAAAGGCAAGTTGTTTTATACAGAGACAAGCGACGGATTAATATTCACACCGCACGCGATCGCACTAAAGGACGTTCATCGCCTACAAAACGCCATCCAGTTACTAATCAAGTTATTCAAGAGGGAGAAGGTGCAATCTTCCGTTATGAAGCTTTGGACGTTAAACAAACTTTTCAAGGCGTTATTTTGTGTGAAGATGATGATGCAGATACAATTGAGAATTTACTAAAACCAACAGATATATGGTTAGGAGGTTCTCGAAGTGCAGGTTACGGACATACAAAAATTAAAATTCTTAGTCCACATCAACCTCAAGAACTTGATGAGTGGAATGAAATAGATATCAAACCTGAACATCGACTCAATCGTCAAAGGCTAAAAATTACCCTTCTTAGTGACACAATCATCCGCGATTGCTGTGGGCAATTTTCAGCCGCTCCTTGTTTAGTTCAACAAGCAATTGAAGATAAGTTACAAATCCAGTTACCTGCTGCAAGTAATGTCTTTATCAGTAGCACTGTTGTTGGTGGATTTAATCAAACATGGGGGTTGCCTTTACCTCAAATACAAGCTTTATCAGCAGGCAGTGTTTTTGTTTTTGACGCGCAACTAACAAGAGAACAAATTCAGACTTTGGAAACGGAAGGAATTGGCGATCGCTGCATTGAAGGTTTTGGCAGAATTGCGGTTAATTGGTTAGGAGAATATCGAGAATTTTCAGCGAGACCACCTGAGAAAATCAAAGCCAGTGAAACTCAGTTAGACGAGAAGTATCATGACTTAGCCGGACAGATGGCTGAAAATATTTTACGCCAAAAGCTAGAGCAGTTTCTTGTAGATCGAGTCAGCGATATTAAGATACAAGGCAAAATCACCAATAGCCAACTTTCTCGCCTAGAAATTGTCGCTCGCAAAGGATTGACAAATCATCCCAGCTTTCTGCCAATTATAGAGTTATTGAGTAGCTTGACTTCAAATGCTAACGAACAGTATAGAAATACCAAAGTTTCTGGCAATAAATCTCTAGAACAACAGCTTAAAGATTGGTTGATAAAACCAATTGGAAATACTGACTCATGGCTGAAAAATCCCCAAGACTTAGAGGTGAATATTGGTGGAATTACTAGAAAAATTGAACCGGATTCTGATTTATTTAGAGAATATACCCTGCGTTTAATTATGGCAGTTGCTAAAAAAGCAAAAAAGGAGAGTAATAAATGACTGAGGATATATCTGCAAGACAAAATGAATTGACACGGAAACAGCGTTATATTATTAAACGCATTGTTGTCCGTGGGACTTTAATCTTAGATACGCCGACTTGCTTGGGAAGTGGCGATGCTGATAGTCCAACCGATTTACCATTACTCAGGGATAGTGTCAGTGACCATGCTCTTTTAACAGGTTCATCCATTGCAGGTGCATTGCGGAACTATTTACGAGAACACGAACACGGATATGGCGTAGAGGAACAAAATGGCGATCGGGCTACTCGCTTATTTGGTGGTACTCGTCGCGATCCTGATGGCGAACAAAGTCCATTAATTATCAATAATGCTATCAGCAGCACTATTCCCACTGTTGAATTAAGAGATGGTGTAGAAATTGAAGCCATAACTGGCACGGCAAAACCACGTCATAAATACGACTTGGAACTGTTAGCGGCAGGAACAAAATTTCCGCTCTACTTTGAACTGCTTCTTGAAAAAACCAAAAATCAGACAGAACAGCAAGCGTTAATTAATGATTTAGCATTGGCTTTACGAGGTTTAGAGCAGCATGAAATCGGGATTGGCATGAAAAAGCTGCGCGGTTTTGGTCGCTGTCATGTCGAAGAGTGGCAGGTTTGGAGTTTTAATTTGGAAGATGCGGGCGATCGCACTTCCTGGTTAAATTTTGAACATTGGCGCACAGGTTTATTACCCGATCGCACAACTTATCCGTCAATTGCTACAGCGCTGGGAGTATCATTAGAGAATGAGAGCGATAAGCGCGATCGCTTCCTCATCCACGCCGAATTCAAATTAGTGGGTTCTCTCCTCATCCGTTCCGGTCAAGATTCAACTGGACGCGCTCCCGATGTCGTACATTTGAAATCTCATCGTAATGATGAGCTAAAACCAGTCTTATCAGGTACAAGTTTAGCAGGAGTCTTGCGCCATCGCGGTGAACGAATTGTGAATACTCTGGAAAAACCCATAACAATTATAGATGAAATGTTTGGGACAGACTTCAGCAAAGACAAGACAAAACAAGCTAAGGCAAGTCGTTTAGTCGTTCACGAGAAAGTCATTGAAAAGGCGACTGACTTAGTACAAAATAGAATTGCGATCGATCGCTTTACAGGAGGTGCATATCACGGTGCATTATTTGATGAGCAACCTATCTTTGGTGGCGATGAAACTCGTGTCTGTGTTGAACTAGAGCTGCGGAATCCAGAAGAGTATGAAATAGGATTGCTGTTACTCTTGCTGAAAGATTTGTGGACAAGTGATTTACCTGTGGGAGGTGAAAGCAGTATTGGACGCGGGCGTTTAACAGGAATTAAGGCAGACTTAATACATTATCATCCACAAAATCCACAACAATGGGAAATTTCCGAGCAAAATGGAACATTGCACGTTACTGATAAAGCTGACAAAAGCAAAAGCCAAGAGTCAGTAAGAGATGAACTTGGGGGATTTGTGAAAGCACTGTTAAACTATTTAGGAAAGGAGGTAAAGGCATGAGTGAAGCGAGCGCTACTTCATCTAAAATTCTTGAATTTGTCAATGATGATGACTTACGCAGTTGGGTAGAGGAGCAAGCAAAGTCTCGTGAATTACCTTATCTCTTAGCTCATGCTGATGATGGAGTAATTTGGGGACGGCTTGAAAATGCAAAGTTAACAACGGCTGCAAAAATATTTCACACGCCCGAATTTAAAGTTGATTTCCCTCACTTGCGGTTATTAACCCTGCAACAATGTCGTATCTTTGGTCACAATGGTGAACTGTTGCTTTGGCAAATTAGCGATAAAAAGTTTAAATGGCGTTTCATCGGCAATCCCAATGAAGAAAAAATATCAGAAAGTCAGATTCTTTGGGGAACTCATGGTATCAAGAAAGGTAATTTTACGCTGCTGTGGGATGGCTCTCAGGGACTCAAACACGCTGTACCATTTACGGATATCGAGTTGAAGGGCGATCGCTTGGTTAATCCAGTCCGTTTACTTGTGCATCATTACATTAAATATGAGGAAGAAACGGGTTTAGCTCGTATCTATCGTAGTCGTCTTGTCGATCTAACTACTAAACAGGAGATTAAATAATGAATCCCAAACATTTAGAGAATGTACCAGACAATCGCCGTGCTGTTGCACCTTACAACTTTGTCGAACTCCCTGAAAAAATAGTTCCAGCCGAGCCAATACCCACACATAACTGTTACCACGATGACCGTCACACTGGTAAAATTAAGTGTACCTTGACTACTTCATCACCGTTGTACATTCGCTGTGGAATGTCCCCGACTGACTTTGCTAAGTTTGGTGGTAAATCAGATGAAGATTTAACTGATGAGCAAAAAAAGGAAAAGCGTGAAATTCTTGCTCCTTTTTTCGAGAACCCTGCTAATCAATATCCAACTATTCCAGGTAGCAGTCTGCGCGGTATGTTCCGAACCATAATAGAAATTGTCAGCTACAGCAAAATTGACAAAGTTTCTGATCTACAGTTAATTTATCGCGCTTTTGCTGACACTACATCTTTAGGTAAATTTTACCGCGATCGCTTACTCCAAGAAGAGGGAGAACGTCAGTATTCATTTCTAATGCAAGCTGGTTATATGGTTCCAACTCAACAAGGTTCGGGCTGGGCAATTAAACCAGCAAAGAATCTCGTTGAAGGAGCATCTTTTGCCAAAATAGAGAGCTCACAAATTAAGAATAATTTAGTAAAATCACGTTGGTATGACATCAAACACGCTAGCAAGGTAACTGTTCATGTTGAGGCAATGACTTGGCACTCTCACAGAGGAGGATTTATCGAACTGTACTATGCTAAAGCCGTGCCTACATTTGGACATCATTCTAAATGTCAGGGAGTCTTGGTAGAAACAGGTGGAATGCCAGGAAAGAAAAAAATGGAATGTGTAATTGGTTTACCTGATGATGAAGCAACATTAATTCCAATTCCAGATTATCCAGACTCAATGCTTCAGGATTATAAAGAGCAGCTAACAAAAGAGCAGAAAAAGCTACTCTGTAAAGATGGTGTTCTAAAACATATGCACCCTGTATTCTATTTAATGGAGGAAGGCAAGCTTGTATTTTTTGGACACACAATGATGTTTCGTTTACCTTATAAGGACTCTATTCAAAACTTTATTCCCGAAGCTAACTATCAGTTTATTCCAGATTATCCGTACAATTCTCCAACTCTCGATCTAACAGAGGCTATCTTTGGGTTTGTTAGGGATACCAAACAAAAAGAAAACCAGACACAAGCAGGACGAGTATTTGTCAGTGATGCCAAGTGTAAACAATCTTCTGCTGAGGACATCTGGCTCAAAGGTGATATTACAAAGCCAATGACATCCAAGATATTAGCTAGTCCAAAACCTACCACTTTTCAGCACTATTTGGTGCAAGATAGTGCTGTTGAAAGTGAACTAATGCACTATGCAAGTCAGCCCAATAACGAAACAGTAATTCGAGGCCACAAGCTTTATTGGCATAAGGGAAGTGTTGAGGAAAGTCAGATTGAAGAGAGTAACACTAAGAAGATTGAAGAGGCACGCTCTCAGTACACAGATATAAAACCTATCACAAAAAATGTATCTTTTGACTTCACCATCTGCTTTGAAAATTTAAGCGCTGTTGAATTAGGTGCTTTGTTATGGGTACTATATCTTGCTGCATCTCCAATTTATCGCTTATCACTAGGCATGGGTAAACCTTTGGGAATGGGGGCAGTCGAGATTAGCTCTCAACTTTCATTAACTAACCGTGAAAAGAGATATTGTCATCTATTCCAAGATATAGGTTGGGCAACAGGTGAAAAAAATCACGTTGATATTAATGAAGTAAAACAAGATTGCTTACAAAAGTTTGAAGATTACATTCTCCATCATACTGACCCAAAACTTAAACGTTTACATGATGTGCCACGAATTAAAAGTCTGTTAGGAATGTTACAGTGGCCTGGTGTTGCAGAAAATTCAAGCCGATACATGGAAATTGAGCGGAAGCAACAACCTTGTATTGGTGAGCTAGGTATTGGTGAGCTAGGAAAAAATGGTAAGGCAAATGAATATAAAAAGCGCCCTGTTTTGCCAACCTCATCGCAAGTGATAAAAGATAACCAGAAACGGAATTATCCAGGCTCTCCACCACCATCATCTGGGGGTGGTAGCAATCGAGCAGCTTGGCAACGACCAAAGTGACTAAAACTATGGCAATTAAAAATTCTTGTTCTCAGCAAAGATGGAACTGTTAAAAGTGTAAAATGGGTGGACTCATTCACTTTCCCGCCCCCGCCACACCCAGCCCACCAAAAACGATCGCCCCGCACATCCATAAGGCTAGACTAATCTAGAGTTTTACCACAAAAATTTCTCCCGATTAATGAACATCGCCTACCTAGTCAACCAATACCCCAAAGTCAGCCACAGCTTCGTCCGCAGAGAACTCCTAGCAGTCGAAACCTGCGGCCTCAAAGTCGGGCGTTACTCCATCAGATCCTGCGAATCCGAACTCGTAGACGGCGCAGACAAACAAGAACAAGAATTGACCAAAGTCATCCTAGGAGTTGGCGTACAGGGCCTAGCGTCGGGCTTGCTCCGCACTCTCGCAACTAGACCAATTCGATTCCTCGAAGCTTTGCGGTTAATGTTCAAAGTCGGCTTACACTCAGAACGCGGGATTTTGCTGCATTTAGCTTATTTCGCAGAAGCTTGCATTCTTTTAAACTGGTTCGCAGAATCCGGTACAGCACACGTTCACGCTCACTTCGGCACAAATTCCACAACTGTTGCAATGTTATGTCGCGTCCTTGGCGGCCCGACTTACAGTTTCACCGTTCACGGCCCCGAAGAATTTGATAAAGCTACACTTCTTTCCTTAGATGAAAAAATTAAACGATCGACCTTTGTCGCAGCAGTCAGTTCCTTCGGCAAAAGTCAGCTATTTCGGTGGTGCGATCGCGCTTATTGGTCAAAAATCAACGTCATACACTGCGGCGTCGATGCAGCATTTTTAGCCGCACCCCACGTCCCCATACCCGCAGCACCCCGCTTAGCCTGCATCGGGAGACTCAGCGAACAAAAAGGCCATTTATTACTGCTAGAAGCGGCCAGCAAGCTAGCTGTTCAAGGCTTGGAGTTTAAATTGGTATTTGTTGGAGACGGGCCGCTGCGAGCTGAAATTGAACAGCAGATTGCACAACTCAATCTGCAAAACTATATAGAAATTACCGGCTGGGCTAGCGGCGATCGAGTTCAGAAAGAAATTTTAGCTTCCCGCGCCATGGTATTGCCGAGTTTTGCCGAAGGTTTACCCGTCGTAATTATGGAAGCCCTCGCCCTCAATCGGCCTGTAATTAGCACCTATGTTGCTGGCATTCCAGAGTTAGTAGAACCCGGTGTTTGCGGTTGGTTAGTTCCTCCCGGTTCCGTAGAAGCATTAGCTGTTGCTATGCGATCGGCATTGGAAGCACCTTTAGAAAAGCTAGAAGAAATGGGGAAAATAGGAGCCGAAAGAGTTGCTCAGCAACATAATGTTGATATAGAGGCAAAGAAATTAGTGGCGCTATTTCAGGGAGCTATTGAACAATCATCGTAAACATAGTTTGTAGTAAGGACTTTAGTCCTTAAAAAAGTTTGTAGTAAGGACTTTAGTCCTTAAAAAGTTTGTAGTAAGGACTTTAGTCCTTATTGACTAAAATTCAGACAGAGGACTGAAGTCCTTACTACAAACAGAGGACTGAAGTCCTTACTACAAACAGAGGACTGAAGTCCTTACTACAAACAGAGGACTGAAGTCCTCACTACAAACAGAGGACTGAAGTCCTTACTACAAACAGAGGACTGAAGTCCTTACTACAAACAGAGGACTGAAGTCCTTACTACAAACTTTTTAAGGAATTGGAACAGATTTCAACAACTTATCAACAATCGTCTTCGCCTTCCTTCCCCCCGCCGGAATCAACCGGTGAGAAAGTACGTGCGGCGCCAAATCCTTCACATCATCCGGGGTAGCAAAATCCCGCCCCGAAATAAACGCCAAAGCCTGCGAAGCCCGGTGCAAAGCCACCGCACCCCGGGGACTCACCCCGAGGGTAATCTCTTCATCCTCGCGGGTCGATCGCACCAAATCCACAATATACTGCTTCAAAGAGCCTTCCACCTTCACAGCAGCGCACAAACGGCGCAATTCCTGCACTTCTTCCAAAGAAATACAAGGCTGCAAATCTTCCACTGCAAAAGTATCAGACAGCCTTTCCAACATTTGCAACTCTTCCGACGCCGCCGGATAGCCCAACGTCAAAGACAAGGTAAACCGATCCATCTGCGCCTCCGGTAGCGGAAAAGTGCCTTGATATTCGATCGGGTTTTGAGTAGCAATCACAAAAAACGGCGTTGGAACATTCCGAGAAACGCCGTCTACCGTCACCTGCTTTTCTTCCATCACTTCCAGCAAAGCAGACTGAGTTCGCGGCGTCGCCCGATTGATTTCATCGGCCAGCAAAACATTCGCAAAAACTGGGCCCGGCAAAAACTCAAAGTTGCCGCTGCTGGGATTCCAAATATTAGTACCCGTGATATCCGTTGGTAACAAATCGGGAGTACACTGAATGCGCTGAAACTTCCCGTCGATCGATCGCGCCAAAGACTTCGCTAACAGCGTTTTTCCCACACCCGGCACGTCTTCTAGCAGCGCGTGCCCGCCCGAAAGCACGGCTACGAGCACCAAGCGAATAGCATCGGCTTTGCCGACAATTGTCTTGCCTAGATTTTGTTTTAGCCGCTCAATATTTTCTCTCATATCCCTGATTTTTAAGTAGAAGTCATTAGTCATTAGTCATTAGTCATTAGTCATCAGTCATCAGTCATTAGTCATTAGTCATCAGTCATTAGTCATTAGTCATCAGTCATTAGTCATCAGTCATTAGTCATCAGTCATTAGTCATTAGTCATCAATTAGTCATCAGTCATTAGTCATCAGTCATTAGTCATTAGTCATCAGTCATTAGTCATTAGTCATTAGGAAGAAGAAATACACAGCCAGCTTTTGAGCGTTCCGCATTTTACGTTAATTACGTTGATTTACTTTGCTAATTGCTGGTTGTTAATTGCTGGTTCTTTGATTCCTAGTTCCTCTCAGCTAGGACTTCGTTTGTGTAGTATTGATATCAATCGTCCCAGTAAAATTGTACATAATGAATTGACAATTTGGACGGGCTAGAAGCCCATCCCACATTTTTTTGTTGTGGGATGGGCTTTGAGCAGCGTCCAAAAATTTGATTAACAAATATTTTGGCAATATATCTATTAACCATTAGCAGCTAACACCTTTCTAGCAACATCACAATCTACCTCAATTTGATTTTTGAGAGCATCTAGAGAAGCGAATTTTTGTTCGGGTCGCAAAAATTCTATCAAACTTGCGCTCAAAATTTGACCGTACAAATCCCCAGACCAATCTAACAGGTGAACTTCTACGGTGAGTTGCAGACCGTTTACCGTCGGGCGGCGGCCAACATTCATCACTCCATTTATGAATGATAAATTTGACGATCGATCGCGAATTAGAGATTGGGGATTTTCCCACTTATAGGAAGAACTTTCATCTTTTTTGATGATTGGGCCTCCATCCTTCACCGAGACTCGCACCGCGTACACGCCAAAACACGGCAAAAATTTTTCTGGTGGCAGTTCGATATTAGCAGTCGGAAATCCGATCGTCCTGCCAAGCCGCTGTCCGCCCACCACAGGCCCCACTAAACTGTAAGGCCGCCCCAGCAATTTATTCGCTCTTGTGAGGTCGCCGGATGCTAAACCTTCGCGGATGGCGGAACTGCTGATCCGATCGCCCTCATCGCCATTGTGCAGGGGTACCAGAGCAACATCAATACCGTAACCCGAGGCGATCGACTGCAAATCCACAGCCGTCCCAGCGCGTCCCCGTCCGAACCGAAAATCAACCCCCACGCTAATTCGACTCGCTTGCAGTTGCCGCACCAGAATTTCTTCGACAAACTCAGCAGCCGTTAAAGCCGCCAGTTCTCGATCGAACGGCAGCAGCACAAGTTGCTCGACACCCATTGCTGCGAGCAATTCTACCTTTTCTGCCAGAGGTGTCAGCAGTTTTTTGGGTTGACCTGTAAAAAATTCTTGCGGGTGCGGATCGAATGTCACCACAGTACCGTAAAGCCGATCGCCCGCAGCAGAATTACGACCAGAGAGGCTGTTGCCCTCGGCCTTTATTTGGACTATCGAACCATCAAAATTCAGGCGGTTTTGGGAGCTCTCAAGCAGTGCTGCTGAGTCGTTGTCCCATGTCGCCGGATGTTCGCTTTCCCAATTTTCATCTGTGCCAGCCTGTGAGTGCCAGCTTTGATCCGTTTCAGAAACCGTCGCAGAACTTGACCCACGCGATCGATTTAAAATTGGCTGCACAACTTGTCGGTGCCCTAGGTGCAAACCATCAAAGTTTCCCAAGGCAACGGAAGTTGGAGTCAGAGCAGCGGTAGAAGAAGAAGTTATCCACACGCTTAAGATTTTGACACACTTAGCCAGATTGCGATCGCCAGTCGATTTTAGATTTTAGATTTTAGATTTGACTCCACAGCATTGATGGTGTGGGAGTTAGAACTTCGATCTAAACTTTTTTGTTCTCTACAACTTAAGCCGGGGCTTGTATCCGTCTTTGAGAGAGGTCAGCCCTAAATTAGATTTTAGATTTCAGACCTGAAGATTTCCCAACCATCTGGCAATCTCCCATCCCTCAGACAGACACTTTAGGCGCTTGGGCCGACGCTTCAGACACATCGTTTTTGTTATGAGGAGGCAGCAACTGTAACGACAAACCTTCCCGCGCCATCAAACTGTTCGGGAACCTTTGAGCCACTTGCTCTCCCACCTTGTCTAAAAACTCGTCATTGTGCAGCGGATCGTGGTGAAAAATCACCAACTTTTTGACATTAGCAGCCTTTGCCACCTTCACGGCTTCCTGCCAAGTCGAATGTCCCCAGCCAACCCTGCTAGACTTTTCCGAATAATACTCCTCATCCGTATAAGTAGCATCGTAGATCAGCACCTCAGCATCGCGAGCCAAACGCAGCACATTTTCGTCCAAACGATCGGGAAAATGTTCCGTATCAGTCACGTAAGCAGCCGCATACCCCCGCCAGTTGACGCGGTAGCCGATAGCTTCCCCGGGGTGGTTCAACAAAGCAGTTTCCACCTTAATCTCTCCGATTTCCATGGGTTCACCCACTTCTATATCGTTAAATTTCAGGTCTGCCCCCATAATTTGCAGGGGCACCGGAAAATTAGGGTGGAGCATCTGGTCGTTGAGTCGCTGCTGGATAGTAGCTTGATTAGGAGTAGGAGCAACGGCCCCATAGATGTGAAAACAATTGCCCTTAATAAAAGCTGGTACAAAAAATGGGAACCCTTGAATGTGATCCCAGTGAGTGTGAGTAAAAAACATATGAGCTTCTACGGGCATCTGCGACAGGAGAGTTTGTCCCAAAACCCGCAATCCAGTACCGCCATCGAAAATTAGGCGGCTGTCACCCACTCGCATTTCTATACAGGGCGTGTTGCCCCCGTAACGTACTGTTTCAGCTCCGGGAGACGCTATACTACCTCTAACGCCCCAGAAGTGAACCGTAAATTGGTTTTGCATACTAGACATGGGTTTTCCTGCAAGAAGATTGTTCCGGCGAGCCATCGATAAGGTGTTTACAACATATTATTGACATACTCACCGCCCTTTAAGGGCGGTAATTCTTGACGCTTCATCGACTGATGCTACCGAAATAGTCTTACTCTGTCTCAGCGCCCGTTTATAGTCGTGGCAATGCCCTATCCCGACTTTATTTATATTTCTCGCTGCGTTGAAATCTCTGTCTTGTTCGGTGCCGCAATTGAGGCACAGCACCGAACGAATAGAGAGGTCTAAT
>NZ_JAEQCI010000238.1:0-2649 GCF_020738565.1 Microcoleus sp. PH2017_12_PCY_D_A
ACAGATTTTAGCTCATAAGCTTGCACACGCGGAGCGTTCAAACCAGTCAAAGTCTTTCTCTGTAAAGGTTTTAGGCTTTTTCGGCAAGCCCTAAATAACTGCTGTATAGGAGTTTTACCGATCGTTAGATTTGCCGTCAAACACCTCTCTGAGTAACGTCAATCCTGCCAAAACGCTCTCCATTTCCTCCTCTGACAAATCCTCGAACATTGGCGAAATATTGCTACAGGTGAGCGCTTGAATTTCTTCGAGCCTCCCGCGACCAGTTTCTGTCAGTTTCAGCACCACCGCTCGCCGTTCCTGAGGATGTTCTTTGCGGTCTACAAAATTTTCCTGAACCAAGCGCTCGCAAATTGCAGAAGCAGTCGGTCGAGTCACCCCCAAATAATCGGCTAACTTGGATAAAGAAGAACCTGGATAGCGGTAAAGAAACATGAGACTGCGAAACTGAGATATCGATAAAAAGGGTTCTCCTTGATTTCGCATTTGGGCTCGAATCGACCCCACAATCAGCGGAATGATTTCCACTACTGCTGCAGCGCAGCGATTGGGGGTGATGCCTGTTGAGGATTGTTCCAAGTTCATCTTTCTTCCCCCTTAAAAATCTCCACCATTGCTGCAGTCAGCAAGGTGGCGTGAGCAAAAGGGATGCTCGGTTGGTGCAGCATACAAATCAAATTTCATGTTTGAGTAAAAAACCTTCGCCTCAACAGAGGCTCTCTTGGAAGCTCTCGCACCTGCGGGCGAGGGTGCTTCGGTGGCTTATTTAGGTTTTTAGTTTACTTTTCCCCGGAGGGTGTACGTAAGTATAAGCGACTGGGGCATTTAATTATGGATGCTCGATCGCTAATTTTCTTTATAAACAGTACAGGTATTCGCTCTGCACCGCAATTGCAGTAATACTAACTGTTAGGTTTTCTAACAGTTTAATTTTAATTTGTTTGGGTAAATTTGTCAATTTATATGA
Organism: Microcoleus sp. PH2017_12_PCY_D_A; assembly: GCF_020738565.1. NCBI lineage: Bacteria > Bacillati > Cyanobacteriota > Cyanophyceae > Oscillatoriales > Microcoleaceae > Microcoleus > Microcoleus sp. PH2017_12_PCY_D_A. The sequence goes on from NZ_JAEQCI010000238.1 coordinate 968, forward strand.
AAATCGTGGGTAAATTTGGGAATTTCATCTGTTTGTCAATCGCTGACTTGAATTTGCTGCAATTAACTGCTGCGCGCGGGTATTTTCATTTAGGGATCCCGAAAGGTTGCTTTTAATTTGCGGCATATTCTTTTTGGGTTGTCGATCGCTCAAAATGGCGATCGACCACATCGGGTAAATTTTTATCAATAAATAAATATTATTACATATCACTTACGTAGGGTCGGTGATATATGTCACATTTATTGGATCGATCGGGAAAAGTGCGATCGGTTTTGGAGTTTTTAACCGCCGATAGTTCGGGCGGGACGCCCGTGCCACAATTCACAAAGATGAGTATAAAAAAGTGAAAAATTGGGTTTTTATTGACAGGATTAACAACATTTCTGTGCTGCGTACAAGTACCTATATGCGGGAAAATTGCTGGTGCTATCGCAACTCAAGTCAACAGCAAAACTGAAATATACCGCCAACTTGTCACCGCCCAAAATATCGACTTAGCCGAACTCTACCACGATGGTTGCCATACTTTGCTCTTAGTGAGAGAGCTAGTTAAATTTGATTGTTCCAACTTAATTCAAAACAAAATATATCCCACATAAAAAGCAATTATTGAAAAATTTACCCACACTTAAATCGCCGCATAATGGGTTGAGAATTTTATGGTATGTACGGTATCTGACTGATGCTTTGAAGAATTTACAAATCATGTTGAATCGCAGTTTAGCCACCCCCAAAACTTGCAGTTGGATGCCGAAAACAGCAGTCTGGCACTACGTTTGACGTGCTTGTTGACGCCAATGCACGCGGGGGATTGCCCCCTACAGCAGAAGCTGTGGGTAAGTTCTGGGCCACTACCTCGATCGCCCGCTGCACGCTGATATTCCTGCGATCGCTGCGTGAAGCCTTCTCAAATGGTAGCTATCCGGTAGGGAATCCCATTTACTGTAAACTTTTGTAAAGTTTCGGCAACTTTTGCATAAAACTTGGGGAGGGTGCCTGAGATACATGCAGGGGAAGCGAGCAGGGTGAGAGTTCGATCTCAAACCCGAATTTCCGCTGCTTCAGGTTCAACTGTATTGATTGTTACATTTATTTTTGGTTGGAGTCTTTAAAAATATGCCACAGGATGCGATCGAAGGTGTTGAAATCAAGGCGGGATTTGCGATTGGAGGGGAATCATTTGCCGCTATTTCTCAAAATAAGCTGCCGTCAACCTCATTAAATGTTAAATATCCTCCTGGTATTGGTGGCACTGCTGGCACTGAAAAGGAAGAAATTTTCACAAGCAGTGTAGATACTGCTTCAGAGGAGTCTGTTAAAGATAAATTTTTGGCAATTCCAAACGCTGTTGATATTGGGGTTGGGATAGATTTTGGGAAAAAAGAACTTGATGCAAGTCCTCCAACTGATATTGATTTGCTGACAGGTATCAAAGTAGTTGATGCGAATTCGATCGCAGATGTTGTTACGGGCGGGAAAAAAGCGGATGTCGAGGGAGATCCACTGATTAATCCTGTTGCGAGTGATAAATCGCAATCGATTTCTAGCAGTATTGAGCCTAAAAGTAGCGATAAATTGCCGGAAAAGTCGATCGCGCCGGAAGTCAAATCTGAGCCTGTGGTTGAGAAATTGGTGGAAAAGTCGATCGCGCCGGAAGTCAAATCTGAGCCTGTGGTTGA
>NZ_JAEQCI010000239.1:0-3621 GCF_020738565.1 Microcoleus sp. PH2017_12_PCY_D_A
CAACACCTGGGCTGATGTTATCAACCGCGCTAACTTGGGTATGGAAGTAATGCACGAGCGCAACGCTCACAACTTCCCGCTCGATTTGGCTGCTGCTGAGACTACTCCTGTGGCTTTGGTTGCTCCTTCTATCAATGGCTAAGTTTTAGCTATCGATAACAAAAAGCGCTCCTAGAAATAGGGGCGCTTTTTGTTTGGGAATATATATTTTATCGACTTTTTTTGTTAGCTGAATCTACCTTGACCGCTGTTTGCTGGAATTAGGTTTCCACCAGTTGCGTAGAGAGTCCCATCCAATTCCCGGTGGGAGCCACTCCAAGAATATAAGCATCAATGTCGGTGCTGCCAACTCGGTAAACCTGCAACTGCGATAAATTCTGCTTTAGGATGCTCACTAAGTTCTGAAAGCGCTTTGTCGTTTCCCGTTCTTCCTCATCGTGCCAATCTTCCTCAGCATTTGCCACATCAAAGAACTCGTCCACAGTCACTATTTCTACTGGAGCATCGGGTGCAGGGCGAACGCATCTAAACTTTATATTAACAGAATATGGTATAGTGGACAAGAATTATTGAGTAACTACAAAACATTTAATTAGGGTTCACCTGTATGAAACTCAAACCTAAAATTACCATCGCCGACCATTTTTCTGACCTAGAAGATCCAAGAGTCGAGCGGACGAGACATCATCAATTAATTGTATCCGCTCAATAAGTAGGGGTAGCAAAGAAAAAAAACTAGGCAAAGTATATAAAGTGTTATAAAATAGGACACATGACGCAAAAGACTATTTCACAAGACAAGTCATTCTCCGATTTACTGCAAACCATCGACCCCCCAGGTATTGCAGACGAATCAATGCGTCAGACCGTAGAGATATTACTAAACCTCGTAGAGACATTACAATTAAAAGTCAAAGACTTAGAATCAGAGAATCAACGGTTAAAAGATGAAAACAACCGATTGAAGGGAGAACAAGGAAAACCAGAAATCAAAGCCAACTCCAAAGGATTCAAAAGTCAGCACTCATCAGAAAAAGAACGAAAAACGCCAAAAAAGCACAAAAAAGGCAGTAAGAACGCCACGATTAAAATAGATCGAGAAGAAATACTAGAATATCCCACAGACAAACTGCCAGCAGATGCAGAATTTAAAGGATAGGAACAAGTAATCATCCAAGATATCAGCTTGGCAACCGACAACATATTATTCCGCAAACAGAAATATTACTCGCCCTCACTCCGAAAAACCTATGTAGCAGAACTACCAATGGGCTAGGAAGGAGAATTTGGGCCAGGAATCAAAGCCTTAATCATTAGTTTGTACTATGGGGGCAATATGACGATGCGGCAAACTACTAGATTTTTTGGCAGATTTAGGCATTTCCATTTCAGCAGGTTATTTATCCAACCTGCTCATCAAAAACCACTCCGGTTTTGAAACGGAGAAAAAAGAAGTTGGCGTTGCTGAGTTATAGTATGAACAGGAGGAATAATTTATGCAATGTCCAGAATGTAAATCAACCCATATCCGTAAAAATGGCAATAAGAAAGGAAAACAGAACCACATTTGTGTGCAATGCGGTCGTCAATTCATCAATGAGTATGAGCCTCAACGAGGTTATAGCGAGGCCATCAAACGTGATTGCCTAAAAATGTATGTCAATGGGATGGGTTTACGGGCGATAGAACGAGTTAAGGGAGTTCATCATACCACGGTAATGAATTGGGTAAAACAAGTCGGAAAACAGTTACCAGATGTTTATGATCCTGAAGTCATTCCAGAAGTTGGAGAACTCGATGAATTACAAACTTATGTGAAAAAAAAACAGATAAGATCTGGCTGTGGACAGCGGTTGACCACTTTAAGCCAGGAATTTTAGGATGGGTATTAGGGGATCGTAGCGCTCAAACATTTGAACCATTATGGGACAAAGTAAGTGCATGGAAATGCTATTTTTATGTAACAGATGGATGGTCTGTATATCCCATGTTTATTCCTGATGGAGATCAGATTGTTAGCAAGACTTATATGACACGAGTAGAAGGGGAAAATACAAGACTAAGACATTATTTAGCCAGACTACATCGCAAGACACTTTGTTATTCTAAGTGCGAGGAAATGCTCAAGCATTCTATTAAATTATTAATACATTACTTAAAATTTGATGATCTTCCCATTCCTGGGGCATCCATACCTTGATTCAGCAACGCCAAGAAGTTTATGATTCAGGACTAGCGAGTAGCCCCTGGCAACACTTCGACCAAACAGGCGCGCGTGTAGCTGGAGTAAACCATACCACCAATATCATCTGTAACCCTTTATATACAGTATACTTCACAACAGGGAATAAAGACAGACTGACTGTCCTGAGAGGATTACAGCCAGGACGAGAACTAAAATTCATGCTGAATCCACGCTCCATTCTCACTAATTGAGGACTTCAAAATCCCGATTAAATGGCAAAACGCTCTCCAGCTATTACCTCAAGAAACGGTGTTGGGTGAGTCAGAGTTTAATCACCTACTTACAATACTTCGGACAGTTTTTTAACGGCCCTGTAAGCCTTACGTAGTAAGCCATGCCATTTTTTACGCATTTTCTGCAACGAGTGGGGCAAAGTCAAACATTAATAAGTATGTACCCAAACTGGGTGCTCAACAAGTTACCAGGATTAAGGAAGCAGCAGCTATTGCTTTCTATTATCAGCAAACAGATTATCCAGTCGTACAAACTCTTTGTTGCGATGATGCTCCGCAATTCAAGTTAATCACTGCTGATAGAGCATTATGTTGGGTGCATGAGGGAAGACATTACAAGAAATTAAGCCCCGTATTCCATTGCCATCAAGCAATTTTAGGGAAATTTATCAAAGATTTTTGGGATTATTATCGGGAATTATTAGCTTATAAAGATGTTCCCAGTCCTGAAGCTGCACTGCTTTTAAGGTCGAAATTTCGGCGGCTTTTTGAAACTCCAAGCGGCTAGGAATTGTTGGATGAGCGCAAACAATTAACTGCGACAAAAGTATCGGAGTTGCTGAGGGTTTTAGAGCATCCTGAATTACCTTTACACAATAATCCGGCTGAGTTAGCAGCCCGAACTATTGTACAGCGACGTAATATTAGCTATGCAACTCAAACGATTGAGGGTACTCAGGCTTGGGATACTTTTATGTCTCTTGTTGCTACTACTCGTCAGTTGGGAATCAGTTTTTTTGATTATGTCCGTGACCGAATTTCTCAACTTGGAATTATTGCCTCTCTGTCCACTATTATTCGCGAAAAATCTGCTCTTGATCCCTTGGGCAAGTCTATTGCAGCTAGATTAGCTCCTTCCCCTACTTATTGAGCCGATAAATTTGTGCTGTGATTTGCGGCGCTGATACATGGGTGGATATCGAAAGTTATGGGCGAGCCAAATATGAATGGTTAAAAACAATTTTAGAATTACCGAATGGCATACCTTCCATGACACAATTGCAGGAGTATTTTCTCGCCTCAATTCGGAACAATTTCAGAAAAGTTTTTTGAATTATATTCAATCTATTAATTGCTTTAACCCAGGAGAAGTAATCGCAATTGATGGCAAAACTCTTCGCCATTCTTACGATGGAGGAGCAG
>NZ_JAEQCI010000038.1:0-73373 GCF_020738565.1 Microcoleus sp. PH2017_12_PCY_D_A
AAAGTCCTCACTACGAACCAGGAAGAATAAGGTTAGTAGTGCGGACTTCAGTCCGCAATCAGAAGGACTAAAGTCCTCACTACGAACCAGGAAGAATAATTTGCTTTTGGGTAAAACACATCGCAATTCCTTTTTCGTAGTAAGCCGCCTCGTTAATAAAAATTGGATAAACAATCGATTTACCTCCATACAATACAGACTCGCCCTTAAAGGTCAAAAACATCGGATCGCCGGGATTCAATGCTTCATAATCTCTGGATTGTAGCTGAGGATGAATCATTGCCTGAATTTCTCCCTTTTCGTTTCTCGGATAGTCGATCGCCCGAATGCTTTGATAAACAGTCAGGGGATTTGTTACAACAGGCATAGTGCCTAGATTGTAAGCTTCTGTGCAATCTAAAATTGTGCCGACAACTTGCTCGGTTTGCTGAAACAAAGACGCATCTAACACGCCTTGCGGCACTGCACCAACTTCCAGCGTACCGCCTAACTGGGAAATCGATCGCAGCACAGGACTATCTTGATGGTTGGTTGTCGAAGCCAGTAGCTTGAGGTGCGGATATACAGAGGTTAAATAAGCTGCTAGTTGCAAGTTAAATGGATGCTGGCTGGCGAGAATAAATGTTAGCCCCATGTTCGATGTGGTGCTGTGCAAATCGATGATTAAGCTTTGTTGCTCGGTGTGTTTTGAGCTAAAAATGTGATATATTTCTTTGGCCCGCTGGGCTTCGTAGCTGGAGAGGTGGGGATTTTCTAAGTCTTGCTGGCGAAAGCAGCGGTTGAGGTCGATATCGATGTAGCGTCTCCCCATGGAGCAGGCTTGGGGATTGGCTAGCATGGTAATTGTTTCAAAAGTCGATCGCCCAATTAACTCTGGCGCGCGATCGAACTTCTTCACAAGGTATACTCCTGTGAGTTCATTTCCGTGGGTTCCTCCCACTATGGCAACACGTTTAATTTGATTCATAAACAAACAAGTTTCTATTCCAAGCGTACCATCATTTGTCATCTATTGGTAACGCACACCTCAGAAACCGGGTTTCTCTCGATATTTCTCGTCACATCACCAAAGACTCATAGAAACCCGGTTTCTCGCCCCTTGCAAAAATCTCAGAAACCAGGTTTCTCTCGATATTTCTCGTCACCAAACCAAAGACTCGTAGAAACCCGGTTTCTCGCCCCTTGCAAAAAATCTCAGAAACTCAGAAACCAGGTTTCTCTCGATATTTCTCGTCACCAAACCAAAAATTAATAAAAACCAGGTTTCTCATCTCGATTGGGCAATTTTTCCGGATCTTCCAAATTCCTACTAGAATAGAAACAAGATAGCGGGGAAACACACGCGGAGACTAAGGATATGACGCGCGAAGAAGCACTACGACGAATTAATCTAGCTACTGATGAAAAATTTACCAAACTTGATTTGTCGGGATTGGAATTGTCGGAATTGCCACCGGAGATTGTCAAATGTACGCAACTTGAAAGCTTAGATTTAAGCGGTATTGGCTTAACAGAAATCCCAGAAACTATCGGCCAACTCTCGCATCTGTCAGTGCTTGACTTAAGTTACAATCAGATTACCGAAATCCCAGACTCTCTCGCCCAAATATCGAATTTGACAGACCTTGACCTCTATAATAATCGGATTACTGTCATCCCAGAGGCACTCGGAAAACTGTCAAAGCTGAAACTGCTCGATCTCAGTTACAATCAGATTACCGAAATCCCAGATGCGATCGCCCAGCTAGCGAATCTGACAGACCTAGACCTGTATAATAATCGGATTGCAGCCATTCCAGACTCTCTCGCCCAACTATCCAATCTGACAAGGCTTTACCTCACGAACAATCAGATTACAGCAATCCCAGAGGATCTCGGTAAATTATCGAATCTGACAGAACTTAACCTGAGTAAAAATCAGATTACAGCAATCCCAGAAACTCTCGGTCAACTGTCTAATTTAACACAGCTCAATCTCAGCAACAATCAGATTGCAGCAATCCCGGAAACTCTCGGTCAACTGTCTAATTTAACACAGCTTAATCTCAGCAACAATCAGATTGCAGTTATCCCAGAGGAATTAGGGAAACTGTCGAATTTGACACAGCTTTACCTGATGACAAATCAGATTGCAGCAATCCCGGAGGAGTTCGCCCAACTATCTAATCTGAGACGGCTTGACCTTCTCGGCAATCAGATTGCAACCATCCCAGAGGCGATATGTCAACTGTCGAATTTGACACGACTCGATCTCGATAAAAATCAGATTACAGCAATTCCAGAGGCGATCGCCCAATTATCCAATCTGACACTGCTTTACCTGATGAGCAATCAGATTACCCAAATCCCAGAGGCGATATGCCAATTGTCGCATCTGACAGGGCTCAAGCTCAATGATAATCAGATTACAGAAATTCCTGAGAATCTCGCCCAACTCTCGAATCTGAAAGAGCTCAACCTCCGATACAATCAGATTACAGAAATTCCTGAGAATCTCGCCCAACTCTCGAATCTGACACAGCTTTACCTCAGCAGCAATCAGATTGCAGAAATTCCTGAGAGTCTCGGCCAAATGTTGAATCTGAGACAGCTTTACCTGAATGATAATCAGATTACAGCAATCCCAAGGGCGATCGACTGTATGGACAATCTGGAAAAACTCGATTTGCGGGGTAATCCGATTCCAGGGGAAATTTGATATGCTTGTTGGGGCGATCGCCACCGCGAACAAATCGATGGTATGATTGTTTCCCATCAAATCGATGATTGAAAGGGTGAAACTGTATTCTAATGAAAATTTTGGCGCTCATGAGTATAATAGTATATAGCTAAAAGAGGAATTTTAGATATGAATTTTAATGACTATTTTGACTTTTTAGCACCGGATGATATTCGCATCAAAGGACACCGCATCGGGATTGAGACGGTGTTGTATGAATATCTGTATCGGGAACGCACCGCCGAAGAAATTCAGCAATTATACCCTTCTCTAACTTTGGCAGAAGTTTATAGGACTATTTTGTATTATTTACTGAACAAAGAATCAGTAAGTCGATATTTACAAGATTGGTTAGAGTGGTCGCATCAGCAGCGAAAAATGCAAGCAGCAAATCCCCATCCTGCTGCGGAAAGATTGCGAAGATTGAAAGCAGAACGGGAAAAGCAAACTGCGAATCAGGGTGCTTAAGAAATGGCGCTGAAATATTTGATGGATGAGAATGTTACACCGATTTATGCTACGCAGCTTCGCCGGAAACGCCCCGATTTAGTAGTTTGGTCAGTGGGCGATACTGGTACGCCTCCGAAAAGTACGCTCGATCCTGATATTTTGGTGTGGTGTGAGGAGCATAATTTTATTTTAGTGACGAACAACCGCAAGTCAATGCCAGTTCATCTGACAGATCATATGGCTGAAAGTAGGCATATTCCAGGAATTTTCATTTTGAACTCAGATTTAACTATTGGACAAAATATTGAGGAATTAATTTTGATTGCTGATGGTTCGTTCGATGATGAATATCAAGACCAGATTCTTCATCTCCCATTGACATAAATAGGATTTATGCAATGGTCAAAAACCCGGTTTCTCGCCCCAAGCGTAAATCTCAGAAACCGGGTTTCTCTCGATATTTCTCGTCGCCCAACTAAAAACTCATAGAAACCCGGTTTCTCGCCTCAAGCGTGAATCTCAGAAACCGGGTTTCTCTCGATATTTCTCGTCACATCACCAAAAACTCATAGAAACCCGGTTTCTCGCCCCAAGCGTGAATCTCAGAAACCGGGTTTCTCTCGATATTTCTCGTCACATCACCAAAAACTCATAGAAACCCGGTTTCTCGCCTCGATGCGGTTTCTCACCTGGAAAAAATAATCAAATATCGGCAAATTGTGCAGCAAATGTTAATGGAGTACGGCAACCGCAAACCTGCCCACGGAGACATTGAAGTCGAGACAATTCTTGATACAGAACGAGATCATTACCAAATCTTCTATGTGGGCTGGGACAAACAGACTAGGGTGCATCACTGTAGCGTTCACATTGATATCAAGGGCGGGAAAATTTGGCTGCAATGGAATGCGACTGAAGATGATATTGCTGAAGATTTAGTAATAGCCGGAGTTCCAAAGGAGGATATTGTTTGGGGATTTGGGCCGCCGTTTATGCGAAAGTATACTGGTTATGCAGTAGAATAGATAGCCTATGATGAAATATGTTTGCTACTTGCTGCTATTAATCTGTTTTTGCTGCGCCGCCCTTCCGGCTGAGGCTTCTGCTTCTGTATGCCGCAACTATCAAGGGCGCGAGATTTGCATTGTCGATATCAAGCGCAGTGCGAAAAACTACTGGGAATACAGGGTGATTCTGAGTGTGGATGGAGTCAAACAGCCTCTGGAAGTCTACAATTGCCGCAGCCACAGTACAGTTAAGCAAGATGGCACTGTTTTGGCGTTTGGACAAAACAATCCTGGTGAATTTGTCTGCCGTTTTTTTAATAAAAAATAGAAAAGTTCTTCAATTAACTCTTGTTCTAATCAGATGTCTCATATTCTAATGGCTATCTGTCTGTTTTTATCTTCATTTTTCTTTTATCTTTTTTACGTGCGGTACTGGAAATGGCGGGATTGTATCGAGGCGGCTAATTCTAGCTGTATCACGCCAGATGGCGATATTTTGATTGGCGGTGGTGCTTTTTGGATAGTTCCAGCAGTTGTGTTTTTCCTGTCTTTTGTTGTGCTTTTATGCTTGAATTTCTGGGGGAAATGTAGAGTTACAGAAAGCGATGATGATAATCAGAAATGAATCATTTTGTTTCCGGCTGTATCGGAATTATTTAACCGCAGAGGGCGCAGAGGACACAGAGGGAGAGAATAGAGAAATCAATAATTCAGATGCTACCGGATTTGATATCATCTAGGGTCAATATTGTTCGGGTGTTCCGCATTTAAATTGTATGTTTGGGACGGGCTAGAAGCCCATCCCACTAATGACAATTACAGCGGTACTTGTGTACATCCTAGGGTTAGAATTTGCTGTCAACTGCTGATACGCAACGTTCGCAAATTACCGGATGCTCGATCGACTCTCCGACATGAGTAGAATAGTTCCAGCATCGATCGCACTTTTCGCCGTCTGCTTTAACTACACCAATCGCCAACTCTGGAGACTGGTAACTGTAAGGCAATTCCTGCATCGCTGCATTCGATTCTATCAGTTCCACTTCCGAAGTAATGAACAAGTAGCGCAGTTCGTCTACACCGTTGCTAGCACTTGCAGAATGGTGGCGTACAGCTATTTGGGCAGGAATTTCTGCTTTGGGCGCGATCGCACTTAATTCTGCTTTCGGGATTTCGGGTATTTCTGCAAACACTTGTTCGGCTGGGGCTGTTTGTGCGATCGCCTGTATTGGTACAATGGCTGTCTCTACTGGAAGTGAAAGGACGATCGCTTGTGTTTCTACAAGCACCAGCGCCGTTGACTTTCCAAGCACATCTGCTGTGAGCGAATCAATTGTTTGTGCCATTTCTTGGCGGCTTTCTGCAAACAGCAAGTGACGGAAAGCAAACCACATTGTAAACAAGATACCGATGACTTCAAACAAGCCGCCCAGTACAGGAATTTGATTCATCGTATCCAAAACCGCCAGGGTGACTCTACCGGTTATCGCCACCGCACCTAACAGCCCCAGCGCTACCAGCACTGTTTGGTATTCTGTGAAAAAGTTGCCCGCATTGTTAGGCAAATCAGCCACAAACTGGGCGCTTTTATCTAACATTTGCTGCAAATCTAAAGCCGATGCTTCCGGGGCAGAATACTCTACTATCTCAGAAGCTGCATCGCCTTTGGTGACAGTTTCTTCCTCTACATTAACTGTCTTTTCTGTCAAGACTTTGGCAACACTTGCTGCTTGTGCTTCCTGTTTGTCTTGTACTGCTTTGGCTTTCTCCTCTGCTGCTAGTTCGATCGCTGCATTTTGCGATCGCACGTAATCCACCAATTCTTCGCTGCTGGGATTCAAAGCTTGCAATTGCGCTCTTTTTGCGACATCAGGAACGTATAATAAAACCTTAGCTTCCAAAGAAGAACCGATCGCCTTTTGAGTCCTCGCCTGTTCCAAAACCTTATTAACTTCGGCGCGTACTTGGCGCAAATACTGCCAGCGCGCAGCCAATTCTGGATTGTGCCACGAAGCATCGAGTTGCACCCAACCAGCCTCAAACACCGACTTGTAGGGAGTTGGATAGGGAAGGTACTGCCAAATATCCTCAGCCATGTGACACAGCACAGGTGCGATCGCCCGTGCCAAATTTTCGACTGCGATCGCAATCACCGTCTGACCACTGCGGCGGCGGCGCGCATCTGTGGCGCTGATGTAAAGTCGATCTTTGGCAATATCCAAGTAAAAATTAGATAAATCCACGGTACAGAAATTCTGCACTGTTTGGAAAAATCGGGAAAATTGGAAACTGTCAAAAGCATCTTGAACTTCCGCAAAAACCTCGCCCATTCTGTGCAGCATATAGCGATCGAGTTCCGGCAAATCCTCGAAAGCAACAGCATCTTTGGCAGGATCGAAGTCGTGCAAATTCCCCAGCAAAAACTTAGCTGTATTGCGAATCTTGCGGTAAACATCCGATTGCTGTTTCAGAATGTTTTTGCCCAAAGGCACGTCGGCGGAATAGTCTACCGAAGACACCCACAACCGCAAAACATCGGCGCCGTATTCCTTAATTACCAAAGCCGGATCGACGACATTGCCTTCAGATTTGCTCTGCTTCCGGCCTTTTTCATCGAGTACAAAACCGTGAGTCAAAACTGTTTTGTAAGGAGCAATGCCGTTAGTTGCTACACTGGTGAGCAAGCTCGATTGAAACCAGCCGCGGTGTTGGTCTGAACCTTCCAAATAGATATCAGCAGGATAGTTTAATTCCGATCGCCCTTTCGCCACCGCAGCCCAGGAAGAACCGGAGTCAAACCACACATCCATCGTGTCTGTACCCTTGCGGTAAGTGCGGCCGTTATTGCGGTAAGATTCCGGTAGCAATTCGGCGATCGACATTTCCCACCAAGCATCGGAACCCTTGTCAGCAAAAATAGCTTGTACGTGGGCGATCGTTTCTTCATTCAACAGCGGTTCGTTGGTTTCTTCGTCGTAAAAGACGGGAATCGGCACGCCCCAAGTCCGCTGGCGAGAAATACACCAATCCGATCGATCGCCAACCATGGCGGTAATCCGATTTTCCCCTTGGGCGGGAATCCAATTCACACCGGAAATTGCCTTTAGGGCTTCATCGCGGAACCCTTCAACGGATGCAAACCACTGTTCCGTCGCCCGAAAAATTGTCGGCTTTTTAGTGCGCCAATCGTAAGGATAGGAGTGAGGATAAGCTTCCTCTTTAATCAAACAATTTGCTTCGACAAGGGCATCAATGACTGCGGCATTGCCGTTTCCGAGGACATTTAAACCTGCAAACTGTCCGGCTTCGGCGGTGAAATTTCCGTTTTCATCAACGGGGGTTAAAACTGGCAAACCGCAGCGTTTTCCGACTATAAAATCTTCTTGTCCGTGGCCGGGTGCGGTGTGCACCAATCCGGTTCCCGAGTCAGCCGTAATGTAATCGCCGCCGGCAACGATCGGGCTTTCGCGATCGAACAACGGGTGTTTGTAGGTGGAACCTTCTAAATCTTTACCTGGGAAGGTAGCCAGGATTTTTAATTCAGTATTCAAAGTTGCTGACAGTCGATCGACCGCATCGACAGCAACTAACATAAATTGTTGTGCGATGTGGGAATTTGCCGGCGGTTCCACCACTGCATAAGTCAGTTCGGGATTAACTGCGATCGCCAAGTTAGCCGGAATCGTCCAGGGGGTAGTCGTCCAAATCGCCGCCCAGAGGCTCGGCATATAGCGCTTGACCTTCGATTGCAACGATTTTGACAATTTTCTCACATGGAAGCCGACGTAGATGCTGCGCGAGACGTGGCCTTCGGGATATTCTAATTCTGCTTCGGCGAGGGCTGTTTTCGAGCTCGGGCTCCAGTGCACGGGTTTAAAGCCGCGGAAGATGTAGCCTTTGAGCACCATTTGACCGAAAACGCCGATTTGAGCCGCTTCGTATTCAGGTTTCAGGGTTAAATACGGATGTTCCCAGTCGCCCCAAACGCCGTAGCGCTGGAAGGATGTGCGCTGCTGTTCCATTGTTTGTTCGGCGAAGGCAGCGGCTTTGCGGCGGAGTTCGATCGGAGTAAGATTGAGCCGATCGTCCGACTTCATGTTTTGCAATACCTTAAGTTCGATCGGCAATCCGTGACAATCCCAACCGGGTACGTAGCGGACTTTTTTACCGCGCAGCATTTGGTAGCGGTTGATAAAATCCTTGAGAATTTTGTTGAGGGCGTGGCCGATGTGGAGTTGTCCGTTAGCGTAGGGCGGGCCGTCGTGGAGGACGAACAAATCCCCTGGGTTATTGTGGGAAAGGCGATCGTATATTTCTTGATCTGCCCAAAATTGTTGCAATTCTGGTTCGCGTTTGGTGGCGTTGGCGCGCATATCAAACTTAGTTTTGGGCAAATTTACGGTGTCTTTGTAGGATTTAGCTTCCATTGTTCAGAAACGTTTTTTGTACTTAGTTGTTAGTAGAAGGAAGAAGGAAGAAGGAAGAAGGAAGAAGGAAGAAGGAAGAAGGAAGAAGGAAGAAAGAATGCTTATAAAGCAAATTTTTTAGCCCTCAATATCTTAAGTTTAGTTAGGTGGACTTACTTATCAAGTCAGGTTAAATAATCATAATTAAGTTTGTAGTAAGGACTTTAGTCCTCTCTTGTGCTTGAAGAGCAGACAACTAGATATTCCAGTATAAGCGATCGACCGCACATTCGCTCAAACCAAATCCGTAAAGTACCCTCTCATCTCTAACTCTGCGCCCTCTGCGGCCTCTGCGGTTAAAAAACATTCATAAATCCAGAGTACGCTACAGAGCCAGCCAACCGAACATTTGACCAACAGTCAGATTCAGGGATTCAGCAAAGGCGGGAACAGGGAGGCGATCGCGCCCGATTGTTCAAACAGTGTTATCGTGCGATCGGCGATCGACTGCACATTCGCTCAAACCAAATCCGTAACATACCCTCTCCTCTCTAACTCTGCGCCCTCTGTGGCCTCTGTGGTAAAAAAAATCATAAATCCAGATTACGCTACGGGGTCAGCCAACCGAGCATTTGACCAACAGTCCAGTCCCATAGGATTCTCGCGACTTAAAAACCAATACGCTTGGGTGAGAATTGCCCTAGCGAGGAACGAAGCAATCGCAGTATCTATTCTTGACAGTTTTATCTCGATTATTTTAGCAATTTGTCAGGTATGTTAGCTAGCGGAGCGATCGAGATTTTATAACCGCAGATGAACACAGATGAACACAGATGAACGCAGATAGAATTTCATCTGCGTTTATCTGCGTTTATCTGCGGTTAAAAACAGGCTTTCCTCTTCAACCCAAACCTAAATCAGTCACAGCACCCACACTGCTAGAAGAAACCAACTTAGCGTATTTAGCCAAAACACCCTTAGTATACCGGGGTTTAGGAGCTTGCCAAAGAGCGCGCCGCGGCTCTAATTCTGCATCATCAACATTGAGCTGCAACAAGCGATTGTTAGCATCAATCGTAATCGAATCGCCCTCATTTACCAAAGCAATTGTGCCGCCAACCTGCGCCTCTGGTGCAACGTGACCGACCACCATACCGTAGGTTCCGCCGGAAAAGCGGCCGTCAGTAATTAACCCGACAGAATCGCCTAAACCTGCACCAATAATTGCCGAAGTTGGTGCTAGCATTTCGCGCATTCCCGGCCCGCCTTTTGGCCCTTCGTAGCGGATAACTATGATATCTCCGGCTTGAATTTTGCCAGCCAAGATTGCCGCCAAACAATTTTCTTCGGATTCAAATACCCGCGCTGGGCCGGTGATTAGCGGGTTTTTAACACCTGTAATTTTAGCAACCGATCCTTCTGTTGCCAGATTTCCCCGGAGAATTGCTAAATGTCCTTGGGCGTACATCGGATTGTCAAAAGGGCGAATTACATCTTGGTCGGCGCGCGGTTCGGCGGGAATATCTGCTAGGGATTCGGCAACTGTTTTGCCTGTAATTGTCAGGGCGTCACCGTGCAACAAGCCGCATTCCAAAAGCATTTTCATTACTTGAGGAATGCCGCCAGCTTTGTGCAAGTCGGTTGCTACGTATTTGCCACTTGGTTTGAGGTCGCACAGTACCGGAACTTTGGCTCTAATTGTTTCAAAATCGTCCAGGGACAACTCAACGCCGATCGCATTTGAAATAGCCAATAAATGCAGCACAGCGTTGGTTGAACCGCCGATCGCCATAATTACGGCGATCGCATTTTCAAAGGCTTTGCGAGTCAAAATTTGGCTCGGTAACAACTGTTTGCGGATTGCTTCCACCACAACTTTTGAAGATTCCTCAGCGCTGTCGGCTTTTTCGGCATCCTCAGCAGCCATTGTCGAAGAATAGGGCAAACTCATGCCCATAGCTTCAAAAGCGCTGGACATCGTATTTGCTGTGAACATTCCGCCGCAGGAACCCGCACCGGGACAAGCTTTTTGTTCCACTGCGTTGAGTTCTGTTTCGTCAATTTTGCCCGCGCTGAATTGACCGACTGCTTCAAAAGCGCTGACAACCGTTAAATCGCGTCCGTTGTGGTGTCCCGGTTTGATCGTGCCACCGTAGACAAAAATAGCAGGAATGTTCATGCGGGCGATCGCAATCATCGCCCCCGGCATATTCTTATCGCAACCGCCCACAGCCAGCACGCCGTCCATACTTTGACCGTTGCAAACCGTTTCAATCGAATCTGCAATCACATCTCTCGACACCAGAGAATATTTCATCCCTTCGGTTCCCATCGAGATTCCGTCGCTAATAGTAATCGTACCGAACATCTGCGGCATCGCGCCGGCTTCCCTTGCACCCGCAACAGCCCGCAAAGCGAGGTCGTTCAATCCCATATTGCACGGCGTAATCGTGCTGTACCCGTTAGCAATCCCCACAATGGGCTTAGTAAAATCGCCGTCGCCAAAACCGACGGCGCGCAGCATGGCTCGGTTGGGTGCGCGCTGTACGCCCCCAGTCACGGCTTGGCTTCTTAAATTTTCAGGCATTCTCAAACTTCCTTTGTCTGTTGTTGTGTTGTCTGTTGTCTGTTGTCTGTTCTTCTTTCTGTCTTGGACGCAGAACATCTGTATGTAGTATAGATGTAGTAGGTTGTGCACTGCACACTTTACCGCTATCGTCTGCGCGTCAAACCATTTTTGGGTCTTAGTCTTGTGTTTGCTGTTCGCTGTTGACCCCGCCCAAAAACGGATACAGTCCCACGTACAATCGTCGTGGAGAACCCCTAATTTTATACCCTAGTTCAAGCTCTCAGATTAATCTGTGGAGTCAATTCTAAAATCGAAAAATGGAAAATCGAAAAATGGAAAATCGACTGACTGACTGCCCAGTACCGAGAGTTTTACACTATTTTTGATTTTCTCAGAATCGCTGATATTTGTCAGGCCCTTGACAATGGAGCCGTACTGCTTTCCGGGCACAGCAGAGTGCAAAAATTATACAGATATTATAGTGTGCAGGGTGAATACCGTGGTTATCTGGGATGATGTGTAAAACCCATCACTCTAACGTTTGAAACAAAAATTGCGAGGCGAATGACATGGAGGCCGATCGAATTCTGAGGCAATATGCGGCCGGAGAAAGAATTTTTCGAGAGATTAACCTCGCGGGCGCCGACTTAAAAGGGGCAAACCTCAGCGAGGCTAATTTTACCCGAGCAAATTTCCAAAACGCAAACCTCAAAGGCGCTAACCTGACGGGAGCGAACTTGCGCGAGGTGAAATTGGGTGGGGTGGACATGACGGAAGCCAACCTCAGCGAAGCAAATCTCATCGGTACCGATTTGAGCCGCGCCAATCTCAGCGGGGCTAACCTGATGGGAGCAAACCTCCGCGGCTCAATGGCGAGAGAAGTCAACATGACTAAAGCAAATTTGACGGAAGCAAATTTGACAGAAGCCAACTTTACCGAAGCGAATTTGTTTGCGGCTAACTTAACCGAAGCTAGTATGATTCGCACTAATTTGATGAAGGCCAATTTGAGTTGGTCAACTCTCAAAGCTGTAAACCTGACAAATGCTATCCTCAGCGATTCGCTTTTAGAAAGAGCCAATCTGACTCAGGCAATTCTCAGTGGGGCGATGCTGAGCGGGGCCAACCTGACTGGTGCAGACTTGCGCCAAGTCACGATGGTTGGAGCTAATCTCAGCGAAGCTAATCTGAGCAATGCTAATTTGAGAGTTGCCAATATGAGTTGGTCAACTCTGCGCGGTGCTAACTTGAGCGGTGCTAATTTGTACCGGGCGAAGCTGTGTTGGTCTAATTTGAGCGGAGCTGTTTTGGTGGAAGCGGTTTTGATTGATGCTAATATCAATCGAACTAACTTCCGCGATGCCGATTTGAGGCGGGCAATTATGCCTGACGGGGCCACTAATGATTCTCAATAGTTTTTACATTGCCGCGCCGCCCTTGGTAATGCGGCGCAGTTTTTAAGGTTGATTTTTGAGATCGTGTTCGATAGATTGACTGGGATAAATCTGGTTTGTAGTCAGGACTTTAGTCCTTTAAAAATGCGGACTTAAGTCCGCACTACGAACCGTTAACGATCTATATCTGGTTTGATCGTTCGGACTTTAGTCCTTCAAAAATGCGGACTAAAGTCCGCACTACGAACCGTTTTTGTTAGGGTAATCGACTAGACATGATATGACTTGTAAATTTTGAGTTTTGAGTTAAAATTTCTACTCATTACTACAAGCTAAAATCTGATGAATGTTAGCGAATTATTGATTCTGGGTGCGGCCGGACTGTTTGCCGGTATCCTAGCTGGTTTTTTGGGTATCGGCGGCGGTACGGTGCTTGTGCCTTTGTTGGTGGCTCTCAAGTATGCTCCGGTGGAAGCGGTTGCTACTAGCGGTTTGTCGATCGTCATTACAGCTATTTCTGGCAGCATCCAGAATTGGCGCATGGGCTATCTCAGCTTGAGTCAAGTCGCAGGCATCGGATTTCCCGCCGTCATCACAGCACAACTCGGTGCTTATTTGGCGGGGATATTTCCTCCTTACTTGCTGTTAGTTTGTTTTGGGTTGTTGCTGTGGCTGAATATTTATTTGATTGAAGTTCGCAAGCGCTTGACTGCTAAGAAAGCAGAAGGGGAAGAATCAAGCCCAATTCCCAATGCCCAATTCCCAATGCCCAATGCCCAATTACCCAACAATTCAAATATCTTATTCAATCCAACTTTTGCTAAAATTGCGACTGGCAGTGCGGCAGGTTTATTAGCAGGTTTGTTCGGCGTAGGCGGCGGTGTAATTATGGTTCCCCTGCAAATTTTGCTGTTAGGGGAAAGCATTAAAAAGGCAATTCAAACGAGTTTGGGCGTCATCGTGATTACGGCAATTTCGGCGACGGCGGGACACGCGGCGCGCGGGAATGTTTTGTGGGTTGTGGGGTTGATTCTTGGGTGTGGCGGTTTGTTGGGCGCACAAATCAGCACCAGGTTTTTGCCGAGATTGTCCGATCGCACTATTAGTTTAGCCTTTCGATCGCTCTTAGCAATTTTATCAATCTATATTTTCTGGCAAGCTTGGCAAAAATTTAGTCATTAGTCCTTAGTCATTGGTGCGCACCCAAGAAATACTTGGGTTCGGTGCGCAGTGCGCACCCTACGAAAGACTAATTTTCTGATAGTTTCTTGACGGCGCGAGTCAGGCGCAGCAAATAAGGCTTGACAATTTCTTGATTTTGCCGCTGCAACTCGGAAACTTGCTCCTGCAAATGCTGAATCTCGGTTTGCAGCGTCGCTGTGTCTATTGTCGGTCGATCGAGCAAATCCTGCAATTGCTTCAGAGAACCTTGGATTTCATTCAAGTCTACTTGAGTCGATCGCTCCTGCAACTGAGTTGTAATACTTCTAACCTCAGTTAACCTTTCGTCGAGCAATAAAAATCGGACGTTAACATTTTCCCAATCATGCTCTCTGAGGGCACTATTTTCCAGAATCCGGAGTTTTTCCTGCAAATCCGACAAAATGCTGTAGAGCTCCTGAGAATCGGCAGGAAGTGCCTGCGCTTGGCGTTCGAGGGAGGCTACCGCAGCTTGTATGTCGGCGATGGCGCCGGATTCCAAAATACCGAGTTTTTGTTTCAGGTCGGAGACGGTAGAATCAAGTTTGGCAAGTTCTCCAGGTAGTTTCTGAACTTGCTGCGATCGACCTTCTGCTGCGGCCTGTACCTCTGCGATCGCAAAATTTGCCTTTTGTTGCATTTTTTGCTCAAAACGCTGGCGATTGGCGAGATTTAGCGATAGTGCTGCGGTTAGCGGGGCAGCAGCGTAAAGAATTTGCCCCGACAACGCCGCAGCAATCGTGCCAATCGCTGAACCGGCAACAGAGGCGTATTCTGCCAATTCTAGCCAATCCTGTTGGTTTGGGGAAATTCTCAAAGCTGGGAATGATGCGTCTTCGATCTTCTGCATAGCCTTTTAGTCGTAGTCTGATAGATTGCGATAGGGACATGATAAAAGACCTCGGCCAATAAATCAGGGCTATTTGTCAAAATTTCGGGATTGTCATATTTCTATATGCCGAAAGCCGAAAGCCGAATAACTCCAACAGGGTCAGTGTCAGGTAAAATTCAGGATATGTCGATCGTCTAAAAGTTAACCGACAACCGTTAACCGCCGTCTGTCAGGAGCATACAGAAAATGGGTCTCAAGATTATTGAAAGCTACGATAGCAGTTTTGTCCTGGAACCGGATGCTAAATCCGCACTGTTCGGTTTGTTAACAAATGAAAGCTTTCTCCAACAAATAGCCGTACAATTGCAGTGCTCGCGGATTGAGTTTGCCGAGTTGCTTTTTCAGCCCGTGCCCTACAGCAGCGAAACGCCCAAGGGAATGCCTGCGGAATTTGAAAAGTATCACGAATCGATCGATTTTGCGATCGTCAACGTCCCGCCTAACTTCATGTTTCAAGCCAAAATATTTAAACCCAGCCGCCTCTGTGCCATTTATCGCGTTTTCAAAAGTTAGCTAAAGGCTAGTTAATCTGTGGTTTAATCTAAAATCTAAAATCTAAAATCTAAAATCGGATGACAGAAGACATTCAACCTCTCGCCAGCTTAGAATTCATACCATACATTGACTCAGAAGGGAAATTGCCTGAATTTGTCCAGGGTAAAATCGGCGTCTACGCGATTTTTGACAGCGAGAAAGTGCTGCAATTTGTCGGCTATTCCCGGGATACTTACCTCAGCCTCAAACAGCATTTAGTACGCCAACCCGAACATTGCTACTGGCTAAAAGTCCAAACTATCGACAAGCCCAGCCGCACTATTCTAGAAAGCATCCGAGCGAGTTGGATTGCCGAAAACGGTTCCCAGCCCCAGGGCAACGGTGCCGATGCTACCAAGTGGAACGATCCCATCGATACCAAAACTGTCATGACTTCGCAAGAAGTAGCAAATTATGAAGGTATAGTCGCCGATGAACTTGCCAAAGATAAATTGTTGAAAAATGTAGCGCGCCGCGTAGAAAATGAAATTTTAGCGCTGCTCAAATCTCGCGGTGTAACTGAAGAAATCCGGTTTAATCCCAAGCTGAAAACTAGCGGCTTGCTGGATTTAAAGTAACTACAATAGTCCTGACTGCGAACCGCGAGGAAACGGCAATTCCCAAGGATTATCAACTTAAGACTGAAAGCCTTTTATCTGTCGT
Organism: Microcoleus sp. PH2017_12_PCY_D_A; assembly: GCF_020738565.1. Lineage (NCBI taxonomy): Bacteria > Bacillati > Cyanobacteriota > Cyanophyceae > Oscillatoriales > Microcoleaceae > Microcoleus > Microcoleus sp. PH2017_12_PCY_D_A. Next base: position 15,835 of record NZ_JAEQCI010000038.1, read on the forward strand.
TCACAGCCGAGTCTAGATCCCCCTCGCATCTCCCTTAAGAAGCAGAGTGGTTTTATTGTCGTCAGACAAATTAGGTACGTAGTTGGGCTTGGGCCCTCTTTCCTAATCTTATAAAGAGGGCTAAAGCCCAACTACGTACCTTTATTGGATATTTCATCTTTAAATGTTAACATTTAATAAGTCACATTGAACAGATATCGGAATCTGCAAAATGAACTCTGTCCCCCCGCCGGGAGCTGAAATACAACTGATTTTACCTCCATGTTTTTCTACTATAATATCGTGACTGATTGCCAAGCCCAATCCAGTACCCCGGCCGACAGGCTTGGTAGTAAAAAATGGGTCAAATATCCGGTGGCGCACTGCCTCGCAAATCCCGCAACCGTTATCGGCAATTAAAATCATAACGGACTGAAACTTTTGAGTTGCCAAGTTTGAATTTGGATTGTACAACGCAGGTTCTGAATCTGAACTTACTGAAGTGCTGATGGTAATTTTTCGGGGATAAGGTTGAGATTCCAGCGCATCAATAGCATTGATTAGCAGATTCATAAATACCTGATTTAATAGACTGGCATAACAGGTGATTTTTGGCAGTTTACTGTAGTGTTTTCTCACTTCAATCTCACCGATATTGTTGGCTCCTTTGAGGCGGTGTTGCAAAATAACTAAAGTATTGTCAATGCCTTCATGAATATCCACTGGCTTGCACTTTTCTTGGCCCAGGCGGGAGAAGTTGCGAAAAGACAGCACAATCTCGCTAATTCGAGAAGTACCTTCTTTCATCGAACTTAGCAGTTTTGGATAATCATCTGCAATGAATTCGGGTTGAATTTTTTCCAATTCGCCGACAATTTCTGCCACGGGATGCGGGTAGTAATGTCGGTATAATTTGATGAGGCGAACCAAGTCTTGTGCATAGTCAGCAGCCATAGTAATATTGCCGGAGATAAAGTTGACTGGATTGTTGATTTCGTGAGCAATCCCTGCGGCTAGTTGCCCTAAAGAAGCCATTTTTTCCTTCTGTATTAACTGAGATTGAGTCTTCTTGAGTTCAGTTAAAGTTTCTTCGAGTTGCTGCGCGTAGGATTGTGTTTGCTGCAACAACTGGCGCTGTAAGAGTTGATTTGAGACGCGGGCCAAAACTTCTTGTTCTTGAAAGGGTTTTGTGATATAATCTACACCGCCAACTTCAAAGGCTTTGACTTTATCTAACACTTCATTTAAAGCGCTGATAAAAATGACGGGAATGTCTTTGGTGGTGGCAGAAGCTTTTAAAATTTCGCAGACTTTGTAGCCGTCCATACTGGGCATCATGATGTCCAGCAAAATCAAGTCAGGAGGTGTTGATTCGATCGACCTTAGGGCTAGTTGACCGTCGGGTGCAGTGCGTGTTTTGTAGCCATGCCTCGATAGTATTTTAGCTAGAAGGTGCAAATTATTCGGAACATCATCAACAATTAAAATATTCCCTTTTAAGACGGGAGTTGCTTCGTAATTCATATCTAGTCTGGTAAAATAACCTTTGTAGGTTTGTAGTGAGGACTTTAGTCCTCAAAGTTTGATGAGGACTAAAGTCCTCACTACGAACCCGATCTAATATCATTTTTATTTGGTTTAGGGACGGATGAGAGCTAGTATTTGATTGAACTGAAACTCGTTAGCTAAGGCGGCGAGAGCGCTAGCTAATGAGTTATTTCGATCGCGAATTTGCTCTATTTGACTGAGAATCAGCTCTAAATCGCACTCAATAGTGGCTTTTTCTAAAGCTGTCAGCCAATCCGCTGGTAAAGCTGCAACGTTTTCTGGAGTCGGAGGCTCGATTTGAGTTGGCGCCGGCACACTCTCGGGTTCATCGTAAATGTAACGCACTCCGAGATGTTTGTGGAGGGTGGCAAAGATGTCGGCCTCTCGAAAGGGTTTGTGGATAAAGTCATCCCAATCATTTGATACAGTAACGCTTCGCGCTTCCTCGGCGTTAGCGGCACTCACGGCAATAATGACGGTAGTTTCACCTTTAACGGTGGCTTTAATGCGTTGCGTGGCTTCGCCTCCATCCATCACGGGCATCCACATATCCATAAAAATTAAGTGCGGCTCAAAACTCGCCCACACTTCAATGGCTTCTACACCATTACTGGCTTCTTTGAGCTCGAAGTCAAAGGCTGCGAGGATTTTGAACAGCAGTTGGCGGTTGTCAGTGCGATCGTCCACAATCAATATACGATAGCGCGGTTGGTTGGGTTCTAGGGCGATCGCCCGACGCGACGGCTGTACGGGTGCCATCGCCGCCGCCTCAACCGCGCTGACGGGGAGATTAAAGGCGAAGGTGGTACCGTGTCCTACTTTACTGCGTACAGTAATGATGTCGCCCATCAGCTTAATAAAGTGTTGGCTGATGGCCAGCCCCAAACCGGTTCCCTGCTGCGATTTTTCCCCTGATTTGGTTTGCACAAAGGCTTGAAAAAGCCGAGCTAACTCATCGGGAGCCATGCCGCAGCCTGTATCTTCTATTTCAAAATGTAATTTGTAATTGATTGGTAATTGCTGATTTTCCTGCTCCTTAACCAAACTTACTCTTACTGCAATTCCTCCATCTTTCGTAAATTTAATGGCGTTAGAAAGCAGATTGATTAAAACTTGGCGCAACTTAACTTGATCGGTACGCACGTATTGGGGAATATCGCTAGAACAGCTAAATATTAACTCCAATTGTTGCTCCCGCGCCTGGAGTTGGAACATCTCTTCCACCTCGTTTAGCAGTCTGCTTAATTTAAAGTCTGTTGGGTTGAGAGTAATGCGTCCCGCCTCTATTTTGGCTAAATCTAATATTTGATTGATCAGAGTTAGCAAGTGTTCTCCGCTGCGGTTGATGATGCCGATATTTTCCTGTTGTTCGCGGTTGAGGTTGGCCCCTCGCTGCATCAATTGGGAGAATCCCAGAATTGCGTTGAGAGGGGTACGTAATTCGTGGCTCATGTTGGCCAAAAAAGTGCTTTTCGCGAGGTTGGCAGCTTCTGCTGCTAAGGCGGCTTGTTGGAGCTGTACGGCTTGCTGTTGAGTGGCTTCGAGTAATTGAGCTTGTTGTAAGGCGACTTCGAGTTGAGTGCTAATTTGCAGCGCGATATTGATTTCTGCTGCGCGCCAAGTGCGGGGCCCAGAATTTTGATAGCTGGCGAGCAAACCCCAAAGTTGACTGCCGCAGAATATGGGGCAAATAATGTAGGCTCTGGCTTGAAATTGCTCTAACACTTCCACGTAACAAGGAGTAAATCCAGCAGTGTATATGTCTTCAACCATGCGGTAACAAACACCTATCTCGTAGATACCGCCTTGATTTTTTTGTAGGTAGGTATCTCGTACTCCTTCACCGCAGGCTTGTAAGTTTGTCGCCGCACAGCGAAAGTCGGTGGCGAGATTGTTTGGTAAATTAAGTTTGTCCAATTGTTGTATCACAGATATCCAGCCCTCCCCCATTGACTCGGCAACAAATTCGCCACTCCAATCTGGATTGAAACGATAGATAGCGACTCGATCGCATTTGAGTGTTTCTCGCAATTCTGAGGTTGTGGTTTGGAATATGGTATCAATATCTAAGGACTGACGGATGCGATCGATCGATCGCCCGATTGCTTGTTCCCGCTGGGCGCTTTCTCGCAAAGCTGCCTCGGCTTGTTTGTAAGCGGTAATATCCAAGACAGTGCCAAACCAACGGAGCAACTGCCCTTTTTTATCAAAAACGGGTTTCCCTCTGACTTCCATGTAAGTGAGCGAGCCATCTCTGCGGATCAGGCGCAGAGCGAGTTCAAAGCTTTTTTTACTGATCGATCGCTCCTGAAGCATTGTTAGATAGGGCGATCGATCTTCGGGATGAAAACGATCGACTAATTCTGGGGTTGCTACGGGTTTTTGAGTCGGTTCGATCTCGAACATACGATAGAGTTCTTCACTCCAAGTGCTTGTTGCTTGGCCTATATCGTATTCCCAACTGCCAATCCTGGCAATTTTTTGGGCTTCCAGCAGTCGGGCTTCGGCCAACTGGCGATCGCTAATGTCGCGAGCTACCCAAACCACAGAGCGATCGGACAATGGCGAAATTTTAGCAGCAAACCAAACTTCTTGGTTGTTAATCTGCATCCTGTAATCAAAATTTATAGTTTGCTGGGTTTCTAATGCCTCTCGAACTTGAGTGAAATAAATGTCTTGGGAACTCTCATTAAAAATTTGTTCTAGGATAGAGTCGAGCTGCTCTGTCTGAGTGTAGTCTTGAAAAATTCCCCTAGTTGGTATAACTTGAATTGTTTTTTCTGGCAATTCTAAAATTAGTATAATATCTGCAATTGACTCAAATATTTTTAGAATTCTTTGAGTAGAACTGTCAAGTTTTTGTTCTATCAATTTGCGTTCGGCGACTTCCTCATGTAATAGTTCGTTAGCACGAGCTAGGTCAGCAGTACGTTCTGCAACTTCGGTGGCTAAAGTGCTATTGTAGTCAGTTAATAGTTTTTCAGATTGTTTGCGCCCTGAGATGTCACTAAAAGCATTGATGGCATAAATAATCTTGCCGCCTGCATCGAAAACTGGTGTGGCGCGCACCTCAAGCTTAATAATTTCCCCATCTCGATGAATTTCTAAATCCTCAACAAGCACCGTTTCACCCCGCAGCGCTCGGAAGGCCGGAATTTTTTCAGTTGGACAAAGCTGGTTTTCGTAGTAGATTTGATAAACTTCTGCCATTTTTTCTAAAGTCGCATCGGGAATATTTTGTACGCCGCTCAAACGCTTGGCAGTTTCGTTTAAGTAGACGAATTTACCCGAGGCATCGTGGATAGATATCCCGGCTGGTATGGCTTCTAAAAATTGCTTGAGTTGGCTCTCGCTTTGCGCTAAAGCTTCTGTTAAAGATTTTTGTTCGGAAAAAGCCTGTTGCAGTTGCTCTGCCATCAGATTGAAGGAATTGGTGAGGTCTCCGAGTTCATCGAAGCGTCTAATTTCTAAAGGTCTATGCCATTCTCCTTTTCCTAAATTTTTGGCGGCGGTATTCAAGCGCAAAATGCGTTGTGTTAGCCAACGGGCAGTCAAAAATCCGATCGCGATCGCCAACACCAGCGTACCTGCACACAACCACAATGTATTGCGGGTATTCGCTTGAATGCGAGCCATAAAATCCGACTCTGACACCACCACCACAATCAACCAATCCAAGCCATAGGCATCTCCATAAGGAGCGACGCTGACAAACTGCCGAGATCCGTTGCTCGTCATGGTAAATTGCTGAGCTCTATCCAGCGAACTCAAGTTGGCAAAGCGGTTGGTGAGTTGCCGAGCAATGTCTCGGGTGCGGGTATCCTGGCTATTGGTGGCTAGCAATCGCGTCGGTGGCTGTTTTCCTTGCTTGACAAAGGGCGTTTCTAGGGTGGATGTAGCAACCAGATTGCCCGATCGCTCCATAATAAAGGTCTGTCCCGATTTAGGGAAGTAGAGGCGATCGAGAAAACTGCCAATTGCCGACAGCCCATAATTTGAAGTAAAAACCCCCCGCCATTTGCCCGCAGCATCCTTGATGGGAGACACCGCAACAATTCCTAACTTCGGCATAACGTTGAAAACAACAATTGGCGACCAAGTTTGTTTGTTGGAGGCTTTGGCCTGGCGAAACCAAACTGTTTCGCGGTTATCCATAGGGATGCTATAGAGCAGTTTTAGGGGATTGCCTTTGGAGTCAACCGAGTAGTATTTCATTTTACCCAAGTCGGTACTTTTCATACTGCAAAAAAAACGCGTACCGATTGAGAATTTCTCCCCTGTCTCTTTTGTGACTTGTTGCACAAATTCCTCGCTCATCAGGCGCCCGTACCCAATTTGTTCTCCTCGCTCATTGACAAAAAAGCTCGATTGCAGAGCGGGGTTGAAGATTATTTGCTGCCAAAGTTGCTGTCGCAGTTGCTCAGTGTTGCTGAGGTTCAGCATTCCTTGTTCTACTGCTAGACGGTTGGCTGCTACGGCATTCTGGGGGGCGTTGAGGTAGTTGGTGAGCCGATCGCCAATTCGCTCTCCTACTTGTTCCATTAACTGCTGTGCTAGATCCTCGACGGATTCCCGGCTGCTTTTGAAAGAAAGATAACCGACTAGCCCGACGGCGCTGACTGTTAGCAACACAAAGGGAACAATCACAACTGTTCCCAGGCGAGGTTTGCTGAAAATTTCGGCTGCTGGGTGGTTGAGGGGATAAATCGGCATGGCGCGATCGAGGAGTTGGGCTGGCGATCGAATTTTAACTTTTGCAGTCTTCTGCGAGGTTAATTTCTAGGTATGTAGTTGCGCTTAAGCGCTCTGGATTTAGGTATGTAGTTGCGCTTAAGCGCTCTTGATTTAGGTATGTAGTTGCGCTTAAGTGCTCTGGATTTAGGTATGTAGTTGCGCTTAAGCGCTCTTGATTTAGGTATGTAGTTGCGCTTAAGCGCTCTTGGTTATATATAAGCTCAGAGCGCTCAAGCGCAACTACGTACCTGGAGGAGCGCTCAAGCGCAACTACGTACCTGGAGGAGCGCTCAAGCGCAACTACGTACCTGGAGGAGCGCTCAAGCGCTCAAGCGCAACTACGTACCTTCTGTTAGTGTAAGGTTTTTAACTGAGCTAAAACTGTGGCGAATCGAGCAGAATCGATCGGCTTTGCTAAGTGTTCGTCGTAACCGGCCTCGATCGCCCGATGCCGGTCTTGTTCGCTAGCATAAGCTGTCAGGGCCACCGCCGGCAAGCGCTTAATTTTGTCAGCTTCCGACGATCGCACTTTGCGGATCAGCGAATAGCCATCCTCAATTGGCATCCCGATATCGCTGACTAAAATATCCGGCGGCGACTGCTGTAAAATGTCGATCGCCTCGACGGCTGAAGCAGCAGCCATCGCCGTCGCCCCCAACTGTTGCAGCGCCACAACCAAAAAGTCGCGGTTGTCGGGTTCGTCATCAACTACCAACACTTTTAAACCCGCCAAATTACCCGGACTCACGGCCGCTAATTGCCTTTCCTCTCTCAACTGCTGCTGCTGACTCCGGCGCTGTTTCAGGGGCAGCATTACCGTAAATGTCGCACCCTTGTCTTTACCCGGACTTTCGGCGCGTACAGTGCCGCCGTGGAGTTCCACCAAGTGGCGGACGATCGCCAATCCCAGTCCCAAACCGCTGTCAGCCCGAGTAATGGAGCCATCTGCTTGTCGGAAGCGATCGAACACGTAGGGCAGAAACTCAGCAGAAATGCCCTTGCCGGTATCGCTAACAGTAATTTGCACGAAATTAGGTGATGGGGAATTAGCCACAGCTAACGCTTCCAAGCGCACTTCCACAGTTCCCCCAGAAGGCGTAAACTTCACGGCGTTAGTCAGCAAATTCGACACTACCTGCTGCAACCTCTGGGCGTCTCCCCACATCAAACTGACTGCGGGGTCAAATTCCGAGGAAATATTCACCGACTTAGCCTGAGCGGCGAAACAAACTGAATCCAGAGCAACTTCGAGCGTCTTTCTCATGACGAACCAGCCGGGTTTCAGAACCAGCTTGCCTTGAATAATCCGGGAAACGTCGAGCAAATCTTCGACTAGCTGCGCCTGCACCCTAGACTGACGCTCGATCGCCTCCAAACCCGAAGCTAAAGAATCTTCCGTGTACGGGCGGCCGCGCAGCATCTGGGCCCAGCCCAGAATCGCGTTTAAAGGCGTGCGGAGTTCGTGGGAAAGAGTGGCTAGAAACTCGTCTTTTTGGCGGTTGATGGCTTCTGCTTCGGCCCGCGCGGCTTGTTCGCGATCGAGCAACTGAGCGAGTTCTGCCTCGACTTGCTTGCGATCGCTGATGTCGGCGACGATCGACATACAGTTAATGTTACCATTGCCGTCGCGGACTGGAGTTGCCCACAAACCGATGTCGATCGAGCTGCCGTCTTTCCTTTGGCGCTGGGTTTCCATGCCGGCGATCGCGTGTCCGGCGCGAATTCCTTTCAACTTCGCCCTGAATTCCTCCCGCTTGTCTGGGGGAACGCTGGGCACGAATTGACCTACCGCCTCTGATTCTGACCAGCCAAAAATCCTCTCTGCGGCTGGGTTCCACATTTTCACAATCCCGTCGTCAGCGCTAAAAACGGTAATTGCTAGGGGACAAGCCCGGATCAAGGCTTCTAAAGTTTGATTGATTTGCGATCGGGCTTCCTCTGCTTGTTTGCGATCGCTGATATCGACGTTCACGCCGATCGCCCGCAGGGGCAAACCGCGATCGTCCTGAAACACCCTAGCCCTGCAAGCAATCCAGCCCGCGCTTTTGTCCGGGCGGCAGATGCGGTACTCAATGTTTAATTCCTCCCCGGAGGCCGCCGCCGCCTGCACCTGCTGTTCGGTGAAAGCGCGATCGTCTGGATGCACCATTTCCAGCCAAGTTTCATAGCTGTTTAAACCGCCGGCCTGCAGCCCGTACAAAGCCTCTAACTCCGGCGTACACGCGACGGAGCCGGTTTGGACGTTCCATTCAAAAGTTCCGATTTTGCCTGCTTGCTGAGCGATTTGCAGGCGTTCTTGATTGTTTTTGAGTTCTGCTTCCACCCGCGCGATCTCGGTCAAGTCGATGTAGAATCCGACGATCGTCTCCGGTTCGCCCTTATCAGGACACAAAGTCGTCCCTCCCATCAAAATCGGGACGCGGCTGCCATCTTTGCGGATGTACTCTTTCTTGAAAGGAGTTGCGACTCCCGTAGCCCGCAGTTCCCCGGCCGCCAAGGCGTCGAGGTGGAGGTATTCGGGGGGGGTCATCCTGTCCCACCGCATTTGACCCGAGAGCACGTCTGAGCGGGTGTAGCCGACCATGTTGAGCAGGCAGTCGTTGGCGTAGGCGATGCGGCCGGTAAAATCGCCGATCGCGACTCCGAAAATATTGGACTCAAACAAACGCCGGAATATGGCTTCGCTTTGCTGCATTACCCGTTTTGCTTGCTTGCGATCGGTGATTTCGGCAACTACGCTGCTGACTCCCAACAGCGTTCCCGATTCATCGATCACGGGGTAAAAGCTGACTTGCCAATCCCGCACAACTCCCGGCTGCTGGAGGGTTGCAGCCTTAATTTCCAAGTCGAGCACGGGGGTTTGCGCCGCCAGCACTTGGCGGTAAATCGGCTCTACCATATCGGCGATTTCTGGAATCGCTTCTCTGACTGTGCGCCCGATGTGATCGGCGATCGTGCGGCCGTTGATCGCAGCGAGGCATTCGTTCATGCGGACGTAGCGCAAATTGGTATCGACAAAGGACAGCCCGACTGGTGTGGTGTTGTAAACTAAGTCGAGTTCTGCTAGTTGGCGGCGGATGCGAATTTCGTTTTCTCGGATCTGGTTTTGAGCTTGTTTGCGATCGGTGATATCGAGTACGAAAAATGCTCCTTTGTCTGTGCATCCTTGCAAGTTTCCGGCGCCGATTAATATCGGGAAGCGCGAGCCGTCAGAGCGGATGTATTCTTTTTCATAAGGCGTGCAACTTCCGAATTCTGCGATTTGGGCGATGGCGCTGCGATCGAGTTCTGCGTATTCCGGCGGCGTGATATCGACCCAGCGGATTTGTCCGGAAACTAAGTCTTCCGTCGTACATCCGATCATTTCCAGCAAGGCGTCGTTAGCTTCAGTAATTGCGCCGCCCCCATCCCAGAAACCGATGCCGATCATATTAGAATCTACCACGCTGCGGAAACGCATTTCGCTTTCCCGCAACGCTAATTCTGTTTGTTTGGCTGCGGTAACATCTGCGAGAATTAAGCCTGCTCCGATGATTTCTCCCCTTTCATTTTTCACCGCGTAGTAGTTGGCGAGCCAGTAGCCGAAAGCTCCCGGTTTTCCAGGATGTTCGCCGCTGATTTCTACGTTTAAAACAGGCTCGCCAGTTTCTAGAACTTGCTCAATAAATAAACAAGTTTGGGCGGCTGATTCTGGCAACAATTGGCGGTAGTCTTGACCGATATGCTGTTCGGCCGGTAAACCGTTGAGTTCTGCTAATACTTGATTGATGCGGATAAAACGCATTTCGCGATCGAGAAAACAAATCGCTAGGGGAGATGCTTCTAGGAGCGAGTCAATTAAGGCAAAGGATTGAGCTGTTTGTGATAGTGCTTGCTGCGCTTCTGCATAAAGTCTGGCGTTGTCCAGGGCGATCGCCACGCGGTATGCTAAATCTTCTAGCATTGCCATGTCTTCGGCGCTGTAGCGGCGCCCCAACTTTGAGGTAAAGCAAGCGATCGCACCCATTACCCGCCCGCGCGCTTTCAGCGGTACGCAAGCGTGAGATCCAATATTGAGCGATTCCCTACGGGATAGCTTCGCTTCACGCAGTATTTCCATTTCAGCAGCATTTTCGGCTGCTGCTGCTAAAATTTCCTCATCCACTTCGGCAATTAGCTCGGATTTTCCGCTGCAAATTACCAGCGGATAGCCGTTAACAGCATTGTCGGCTAAGGGGCTGCGGATTCTCAAGTTATTAATCGTATCAACCGTAGAGGCTTCTGCGTGAGCTACAGCGACTCGGCGCACTTTTGAGTCGGTTTCGGTCAAATCAATGTAGCACCCGTCAGCAACGGAATTTACTGCTAATTCTGCTACTTTTTGCAGCACCGTTTCCCCGTCAAACGCATCAGCCAGCAAAATGCTAACTTCTGCTAAAAATGCCGATCGCTGCTGTTCTATTTGGGCTTTTTCCCGGGCTGCTTGCTCGATTGTCAACTGCAATCTTTGAGTTTCTGCAAGTTTGAGTTCTGTGATATCGCGGGCGACAATTAAAGCCGATTCTGGTACGCCGTCTTTGTCAAATTCAGGAACTACACGAGATTGATAACTTCTGATACCGTCGGTTGAATAAGCCTGAAATTCGATGATTTCTTCTCGACCTGTTTCTAACACTTTTCGCAGGGTTTCATCCCACACCTGGCACAGTTCCGGCGGCGTTCCTAGGTCTTGACTGGTTTTCCCGAGGAAGAATGAAACTGGTTTTCCTTGGCTTCTGGCAACTGCTTGATTGACATAAATATAACGCTGTTGTTTGTCGGTGCGGATAATCACATCGGGCGTATTTTCTAGCAGCGTTCTCAGTTGCTGTTCGCTGCTAGCCAAAGCTGCTTGTGTTTGTTGTCTTTCCGTGACATCTCGCACCGTACCAACGTGTCCGATGAGTTCCCCGGAGTCGGAGAACATCGGCGCACAACAAACGTTAATCCAGCGGACAATCCCGTCTGCTGTTTGCAGGCGATACTCGATCGCATATTCCCCAGCTTCCCGAGTATAATCCAGCCATTGGCTCAATACGCGCGATCGGTCTTCCGGGTGAATGCAATTCTCCCAACCTTCTCCTAAAAGTTCTGCCAAACTCAAGCCGCAAATCGCCTGAGTGCGAGGGTTTGCATAGGTGTAGCGCCCCTCGAAATCTGCCATAAAAATTCCCATCGGCGAACAGGAACTCAAACAGCGAAATCGTTCTTCTTGAGCTTGCAGCGCTTCTTTAGCTACTGTTAGCTCAGCCGTGCGCTGTTTGACGCGGGTTTCTAGCTGGGCGTAGGATGAAGCTAGGGCTATTTCTGCTGATTTGCGATCGGTAATATCGATGCCACTTGCTATCACATATTCTACCAAACCATCGCCACCCAGCATCACAGTATTCGACCAAGAAATGAAGCGCTTATCACCATTTTTAGTGCGCCAATAGTTTTGATATTCGGTGTAAACAACTTCGGTATTGAGGTTAGAAAAAACTGTTTGAACTGGCTCAACTTCTTCGGGAATCAAGAACAGATCCCAAACATATTTATCCAGAACTTCTGCTACCGAGTAGCCTGTGGTTTTTTCGCAAGCTTCGTTGAAGCGGACAATCCGTCCTTGGCTGTCGAGAACTACAATTAAGCAAGCCGTCGTGTCAATTACTTTTGAAATAATCTGGCGTTCTATTTCTAGTTCTTTTTCTGCTGACTTTAAGCCAAAATACCAAGCGCCAACCATGGCAGCGGCAAAAAGTAAGATTGCAGCAGTTGCCTGGAGTGCAAATAGTAACAGAGTTGTCAGCAGTAAGGCCGTGCCTGCGCTAAATGTAGCAATGTTATAAGATTTAATGGGTAAGGGCAAGACCTGAAACCGACTCATTTTTTTTAACCTGTAGCGATGGCGCGATCGCACTATTTCTTTTTGGGCCTCTAAAACAACACTGTTAAAACTAATTAGGTGTTTTTTCTATACCAAACCACATTTGTGGGAACCCTGCCATCTTCCCACAGACAGATTTGCCGAAGTCATTAGTCATTAGTCATTAGTCATTAGTCATTAGTCATTAGTCATTAGTCAGTAGGTAGGGGCGGTGGATGGTGCGTGCCCGCCCTCAGTAGTCAGTAGTCAGTAGTCATTAGTCATTAGTCATTAGTCAAAGGGAATAAGAAAAATGCTCCCACTCTCCCCCCTCTCCCCCTCTCCCACTCTCCCCCTCTCCCCCTCTTCCACATCTCCCCATCTCCCCCTCTCCCCCTCTCCCCTTTCTCCACTCGTCTAAACCAAGCAATTGATGCACGCAGCAGCTTATGATAAATGAAGCGACAAACTGGATAAGCTGATTTCAGGGAGCAACTTAGGATGAATCACAAGCTGGCAAAAATTATCGGATTATTTTTCGCAGCCGCCATCGTCTTCGGATTCATCGGTTACGCCCTGCAAAATCCCTACTCGGTCAGCAAGTCCGTAATGTCGATCGGCTTTCCCAATCTTACCCCAGCTACCGCCAGCGCGATCGACAACCAGCGCAACCAAATCTATCTCAACGGCACCTGGCAATTTGTCCCCGCCACAGGCAACCCCCAAAATCCCCCCGCCTCCCCCAATTGGGGCTCCATCCAAGTACCCGGAGACTGGCAAGAAGAAAAAAACGAATTCATACCCGGAATCATCACTCGCGGCACCGGCAAAGACTGGGAAAACTTCAACAGCAAACAACTATCAAAAGCTTGGTATCAGAAAAAAATAGACATTCCCGGCGACTGGAAAAACAGCCGAATTTTTATCGACTTAGCCCGAGTCAGCACCGATGCAATTATCTTTGTCAACGGCATTAACTGCGGTCAAATCGAATGGCCCTACGGCAATGTTGAAATTACCAAAGTAGCCAAACCCGGTCAAAATACAATATCTATTTTAGTCGCGGCAGTCTCCGACGAAAAAGACAAAGCCGTGATTATGAGTCCTACAGAAATCTACACCACAAAATCCAACTTGCAATCGCGGGGAATCATCGGCGAAGTCAGAGTTTTGAGCCTTCCCCCAGGCCCGCTAATTAGCGACGTATACGTCCAAACTTCCACCAGAAAGAAACAAATTAAATTAGATGTAGAACTCAAAGACATTACCCAAAACGGTCAAGTTCAGCTTGTAGCGCAAATGCTCGACGAAAAAGGCAAAGTCGAACAAAAATTTACAGGCAGTGCCACTGTTCAAGCCAAACCAATTCAAACAGTAAAAGTCCAATGGGATTGGCAAAATCCCCGCCTTTGGGATGCCGGCAAACCCAACCTCTACACCCTGCAACTAGAAGTAACAGGCAGCGGCGTAAAAACGCAATACAACCAACCCTTCGGCTTCCGAGAATTTTGGGTAGAAGGGCGCAAGTTTTTCTTAAATGGCACCGAATTTCGCCTCCGCCCAACCTTGCATTCCGACACTTGGGAAGGCGGCACAATAGAAGTTTCAGACAGTTTAATAGACGCCTATGTCAAAGCCGGTTTCAATATAGCAGAAATCTGGCCTTGGAATCACGACGAACGGGGTAGATGGCACTTCCGAGAACTATTTTCAGAACGCGCAGATCTCAAAGGTTTTCCAATTATGGCTCCCGCATTAGATATTACCCCCATAGCTTGGAGCGAACAGTGGAATAACCGCCAAATTATCGATCGCTGGAAAGCACGAATGACAGCAGAAATGCGCCGCTACCGCAATCATCCCTCAGTATTAATGTGGGCGACAAGTCCCAATTATTTCGGCAACGGCGACGACCAAAATCCCCGCCGCATCGGCAAGAAAACAGTAGAAGGAACAATCGGCCCCGTGGAAGACCAACGGTTGCGGGCAAAAACTCCCTTAGGAAATGAAGCTTTTGCTGCTATGAAATCCGTAGACCCAACCAGACCTGTAATGGTACATCAAGGCGGCACTTTTGGCGATGTTTATTCGCTGAACTCTTATTTAAATGTGATACCGTTGCAAGAAAGGGAAGAGTGGATTTCCGAGTGGAGCAAAACCGGAGAAATGCCCTATATGGTGGTAGAATTTGGCACGCCCCTGCACGCGACAATGATGCGAAACCGCCAAGGTTTTGATAAAGTGATTGTTAGCGAACCTTGGATGACTGAATTTGCAGCAATTTACTTGGGAAAACAGGCTTACGAGTTAGAAACTCCGGGTTATAGAAATAAAGTTCGCGAGCAATTTGTCAAGGATATGCAGTATAAAAGCTGGCATATGAGCAAGGATTTAGATTTTGCCCCAGCTTTTCAAAAGTTGCAGCAGTTATTTAGTACAAATACTTGGCGGACTTGGCGGACTTTTGGAATGTCTGGAGGGATGATTCCTTGGCAGCAAGGACACGGTTGGGATGTTTCGGATGCTGGCAGAACTAAGGTGGATATTGGGGGATTTCAATCGGGTCGCCGGGGCGTTTATTTGAAGCAAGTGTCGAAGAATCTGATGAATCATTTGCAGCCCGAAGCTTACAAAATTTATCCGGCAGGGGAGGCAATTATCAATAATAACGGCCCGACTTTGGCTTGGATTGCTGGTTCTAATCAGGCTTTTGCTGCGAAAGATCGCAGCTTTTTTGCAGGCGGAAAATTGGCTAAGCAAATAGTATTAATTAACGATACCAGAGGGTCGCAGGATTTTGCATTAAATTGGCGAGTTATGGTCGGGGGAGAAGAGGTCGGCACTGGCGAGAAGAAGGGGAAAATTGAGACGGCAGGCACGCTATTTTTCCCAATTGACGTGAAATTGCCAAATACAATTTCTAGCAAAGCTGACGGCGAAATTAGTTTAACTGCACGAATTGGCGATCGGCCGCATTCCGATACATTTGCTTTCCGGGTATTTGCCAATCAAGCCAAAATCAAGGATACGCTGACAATCTTCGATCCTGTTGGCAAAACATCAGCCATGTTAAAGCAGCTAGGTTATAGTCTGGTGCCTTGGAACGGTTCCCAAGTTTCATCGCTATTAATTATCGGTCGGGAAGCCTTTTCTAGCGGGCAAAATTTTCCCGGAAATTTAGAAAATTTCGTGCGAAACGGCGGCAAAGCAATGGTATTTGCTCAGCGCCGGGAATGGCTAAAAAACATGGGTTTGCGGGTGGCCGAACACGTCAGCCGCCGCGCCTATCCAGTAGATAGCAACCATCCAGCAATTAGCGGTTTAGACGGTGAAGATTTGCGGGATTGGATGGGGGAAAGCACGCTGGTTGAAGCTTATCCAGATACAACTCAAACTGGGTCAAGATTGAGTCCGGCAAATATGCCTTGGTACGGCTGGCATTGGGGAAATCGCGGCGCAGTCAGCAGCGCTTCAATGGAGAAGCCGCACCGCAGCGGTTGGCGGCCAATTTTGGAATCTGAGTTTGATTTAGCTTATTCGCCGCTGATGGAATTGGATTATGGAAAAGGGCGACTGATTTTAAACGAGTTGGATGTGGAAGACCATTATTCTGTAGATGGTGGGGCGGCGCAGTTAGTCCAACAAATTGTGAGTTACGGGATGAATTCTCCGGTGGTTGGAAAGCCGAATAAAGTGGTTTTAATTGGGGGAGACAAGGATGCCAAGAAGTTGGACAGTTTGGGGGTAATTTATCAGCGGGCTAGTGTGCTTTCTCAGGATGTTGGTTTGGCGGTTGTGGGTGCCGAAGCGAATCTGAAAGATGCAGATTTGCGCGCTTATTTGAATGGTGGGGGGAATGCGTTTTTCTTGCCGCGTCAAGTACCTGTTGCGGGTTTAGGCGTGGGTTTGCAGCAGGCGAAGGATTTCGGAGGTTCGCTGGCGGTGCCGGGTTGGGATGAGGTGAAGGGGCTTAGCGGTTCGGATTTGCGATCGCGCTCTTTTTATGATACTTGGTTGATTAAGTCTGGGGGAGAAATCGGTGCTGACGGTTTGTTAAGCCGGGTTGCTGTAGGTAAGGGGGTGGCGATTTTCTCTCAAATTGACCCGGATAGTTTGAATGCTGATGCTAAGACTTATTTGCGTTTTACTCGCTGGCGGCAAACTCGGGCAAATGCTCAGATTTTGGCTAATTTAGGGGCGAGTTTTAGGGCGGATGGTGCTGTATTTAACGGTTCGAGCCAGGAGTTTTATCACCCGGATTACAAGACGGATTTTGAGAATGGGGACGATCCTTATCGGTATTATCGATGGTAGAATTTATAAGGTTTGTAGTGAGGACTTTAGTCCGCATTGGGTCAAAATTTCTCAGAACGGACTGAAGTCCGCGCTACAAACAGATAATTGAGGTTTGTAGTGAGGACTTTAGTCCGCATTGGGCAAAAATTTCGATCTAACGGACTGAAGTCCGCACTACAAACAGTAATTTGTATTTCTATCGAACTAAATATCACAGGTCAAAGTGTCGCTTAAAGCGCGGGTCTAATTTGTCGGTTTTCTGTTGGTTGCAGGTGCGGCAGAGGGTTTGCAGGTTGCTGATGTCGTTGCTGCCGCCGCGGGCTAGGGGGATGATATGATCGATCGACAGTTCTGCTTCTAGTTTGGTTTGGCCGCAGCTTTGGCACTGGTATTTATTGCGAGTGAATACGTATTTTCTGACTTCTGGGGGGATGGGAATTCTGGGGGTTTTGCTCATCTTGTTTTGCTTTATTATCTGCTAATTTTCCAGATTATGTAGGGTGCGCAATGCGCACCGGTGCGCATTGCGCACCCTACTGGGGGTTTTACTCATGAATTGTTCGGTTGATTTTCAGGGTTTAGCGCATTGCGCACCCTACTGGGGGTTTTACTCATGAATTGTTCGGTTGATTTTCAGGGTTTAGTAGTTGGCGGCGCAAATCATCGAGGGGGGATTCTGGTTGGCTAGCTTCTGACTCGTCGTTTTCTGGTGTTTCTTCTACTTCAGGTTCGTCTGGGCAAAACTCTATAGTGACATTGAGTTTGAGTTTAATCTTTCCTTTCTTCCAGCCCTGAGCACCCACTCTGAGAATTTCACAATCTATACCTTCACCAAACCAGTTCTCATATAAACGACGTGTTTGATCGGTAGTTAAAGCTACATCAATATTTAGGGCTTGCTGGCTTAAGAACTGATTGAGTGTTTGTCCTAACCCATTTTCAGGCAAAACTCTATTTACTGTTTCCTTAAGTTTTTCTATTTTAAGCATTGCATGACTAAAAGATAAAGCATCATCATTACCGCAGTTGTGAAAATCAAATTTATCTTCGATATTAATCTTTAAGTCTTTTCAAATGTTATCCTAACTATTTTAGAGTAGCATCTCTGTTTTGGCAAGAATCCCGGCGGTTAGAAACCGCGGCTATACAAACGATGTCCGGATGGTGCGCGGACTAAGAATGTCTTCAACCCGCGCACCATCCGGGTTTTGTCTGTGTAGCCGCGATTTCCAATCGCCCGGTTTCCTATACAAACAATGTCCGCCTCCGCGGAATAAGAATCTCTTCAACCCGGGTCGGCGGGTTTTGCCTGTGTAGACGCGATTTTCAATCGCCTTAATTTCAATCATTCACAATCCACAACCACGCTATTATTATCTCCAATTACAGGCAACAAATGCTCGTGCAACTTCATCGCCTGCAAACAGCTATTAATCCCGGAAACCGCCCGATCGTACTCTTGAATCTTCTCTTCATTCTCAGCTTGCAGCCGCAGATTCTTAGCAATCTTATCCTCAGCTTCCTGCGCCAAAGTTTGCTCCAAATAATCGCGGGCTTGACTGTATTTCTGCAAAATATCATCAGCTTGCTGTTCCGCCATCGGTAACAAATGCTCTTTCAGCGTTTGATTCACAGTTTGGCGGAAAGTTTGCCGAATAGTTTTAGACACTTTCGGCTCGAAATCTAGCCTCAATAATTGCCGAATTGCTGGTTGCGCGTCCACCATGTTTTCGCAGTCAAAACCTTGGGATGTTTGCTGCAATGTTTCCCGGAATTGGTAAATCGAAAACGTCCCTTCGTCGTAAAAACGGGGACTTTCTCGCACGTAGCGATCGCACTCCACGCCCGCCGCATTCACCAAAGCACGAGAAACCTGCTGTGACAACTCCTGTAACTGCTGTTCAATTCCCCCGTCATTCCCCAACAACCGATAAAGCAATCGATAGTATTCCGACTTGCGAACACTGTCTTTTAAATACTGGAAATAATTCTCAACCAGTGACTTAGTAGCCTCTACTAAAATATCTTCCAACTGATTCGCTAAATAATAAAGCGCTTCAACTAAAACCGCAATTAAAGGTGCAGTAGCATTGCGGGGATGAGTCATCAAAGTGCGTCCGTAAGCCGCCTCAACCGAAAATCCGTCTAACAATTCATCCAAGCGGCGAATCATCCGAGATTGCAGTTGGCGAAAATCTGTATCGAAAATATCGCATTTATTCATAATCATTTCATTGATTTCTGTGGCGATATGTTCGCGAAATTCCTGTCCGACTTGCTGCAATTCTTGATTTAAGCGCAAAAGTTCCTGCGCTTTCATCGCTTCTATTTCGCGGGGCTGGCTGTCTAAATTCCGCTGAATTGTTTGGTACTGTTTCCGCAGTTGAATGCACAAATCTTCTAAATCGTCAGCGAGATTTCTGAACAGTTGCGGGCGCTTTTCTTTGGTGAGATAATCGGTAATACCTGTACGGAAATCTTCGATGCCGCTATCTTGAATTAATTGCTGAATTAACGGTTGACCTTGTTCCGCCAGAATCCGCACGTAGTTTTGACTTGGCGTTTCGTAGCTGTTAACTGAAATCCGAAATTTGCTGGGAGATAGTTTCCCGGAATTCGCGCAGTAGCGGTTGAATTCGCTGACGAATTGCGGTGTTTTTTCACTGTTTGCGATCGCGCCATCACTCGCATCTACCCGATCGCGACTTTCGACAAATATGCTATCCAAACCAAAACGATCGCGCCCCGTTGTCCCTTTTATCAAACTCCCGTAAAATCCCAGCAACCCGCTGGTTTTATAGACTCTGGCGGTGTCGCGAAAGTCGGAATTAATCAGATTTTCCAAGCGCTGGATCAGTTGCGCGTTGTACCAAGTTTCGTCAATGCGGTTGAAAATGTAAAACAGCCGATCGCGAATTCCGGGATTCGATCGCGTTTTCTCCATCAACTCCGTCTCTTCCGTCGTCATTTCCCCAGACGACGCAGCCTTCAAAACGCAGACAACCGCCGAAGTATCCGGGCTTTCAATCTTATCATAGGTCAATTCCGCATCCTGTTTGACAGGCGCATCAATTCCCGGCGTATCAATAATAATATTGCCATCTTGCAGCAGCGGATGACAACAATAATATTCAACTCGCTTGAGTACAGCACTGTTGCTACCGCGCCGCGCATAACTAGCAGCTTCCTTGAGATTGGAAAAGTTAAACTGTGCCATCGAATATGTGGCATTTGCGACAGTTTGGATGCGCTCGCGATTCGCTGCAAACCCTTCTAGCAACAGTATCAAAGCCTTAGCTTTTTTAGCTCGCTCCGATTTATTTTCTCCACCTTCTAGTTGAATAATTGTCTGACATCCCTTAGATAAATTCGTCGCTACATCTGTTTGATTAACATCGATTTCAGTAGTTAAATTCAACTGAGTGCAAAGAGCATACGCTTGAGATTTAATCTCAACTTCGCTCAAAAAAGTGAGAACAACGCGCTCTTTATCAGCAGATTCAGCATAGGCGATATAGCACTCAGTACCCGTTGCGTGTCCTTCCGCACTGTATAGCAATTCTCGCTCCAGCAAAGCATTAATCAGCATCGATTTTCCCGCACTGAAAGCGCCCGCAAACACAATCTCAAACTCGGGAGAAATTGCCTTTTTCAGAGAAGCTTGTACCGCCGTGATATCTTGTTGTCGCAAAGACGATTCCTGACGCAGCAGTTGCAGTAGAGAGTCAACTTGCTCTTGCAGGTTGTTGCATTGAGGCGGCATTTGAGTCATTGCTGCAGACTGCTCCTGATTGTGGGAAAATTAGCTTGTTGTTAATCTTCGGCTAGTTCAGGAATAATTGCAACAGTAATTTTACTTATGTTATCCGGGATTGCTGAAAGTGCGATCCTCTTCGAGGGCCGCCCTAACGGCTATTGGGCGGCTAAATCTGGTGTTTCCAGCCACGCTGTTAAATCTGAGATTTGGGTGAAATTGAGCAAAGCTTCTCCTAAATCTTCTAATTTGGCGATCGACAATTCCCCGATTTGACTTTGAACTTCGGGAGTGATAGCACCTACCCGACGTTCCAACATACGAACAATCAGTGCTATTTGTCCTACTTTGATTCCTTCTTCTCTGCCTTCTTCTCTGCCTTCTTCTCTGCCTTCTTCTCTGCCTTCTTCTCTGCCTTTTTCTGTTCCTATTCGCACTGCTTTAGATATTGCACCTCGCCGATCTTGGATATAAATCTCCTGTTTTAGCAAGTCACTTAACTCGTCGCGATTCAAAGTAGCTCTACTTGCTATTGCAAATGCTTTATTGATTTCTGGCACAACTTCCATTGTTTGAGGTACTGTGTTTAAGTCTCTGGCTGTTTTGAGAAAATAAAGCCATTTGTCTGTCAAAGTTTCTAACTCCTCAAGACTTTTTTTAAACTTGGGTAACTCAACAAAAACTAATTCGATATCGTAAATAGGATAATCACTTAAAAATTCTACTTCTTTCAGAACAAACCGCGAAGTTACTTTGTCAAAATCCTCAAACATTTCAAAATCAGTGATTGTCAAGGCAATCACTGGATTCAACATTACATATTGATCGGCTGTTTCTAATTGAGTGGAATAAGCTTTTGCTGCATTGTACAAAATTCGCTTTTCAAAAGCCTCTACGTTCAAAACCTGCATCTCGATAATGACAGTTGTGCCGTCATTTAAGTTGGCTCTAATATCTAAGTAAGTATCCTTAAGACCTCGAATTAGGGGCAATGAATAAGGATCGACGATTTCTAAACTTTCGATGGTGGGCTGATTGTCATACAGCAAGGCATTCAAAAAACTAATGAGAATGTCTTTGCTATTTTGAGAGCCAAATATCTTTTTGAAGGCAAAATCAGTTTTAGGATTGATGAATGTAAACATATAGGTAATGGGTAATGGGTAATTTGTTGTTTATTGTTTATTGGTAAGGTGCGCAGTGCGCACCCTACCAATAAACAGACAAATCTTGACGTGGTTTAAAAGACTCAACTTCTCGCAACTTCTCGTACAATTCCCGTTCTTCGTCACTAATTTCCTTGGGAATTAACACCATAATTTCTACTAGCTGATCGCCCCGATCGCCATTGACCGTCGGATAGCCCTTATTCGCCAGCCGCAACCGCTTCCCAGACGTGACTCCAGGCGGCAGTTTCATCTTCACCAAGCCGTCTAGAGTCGGTACTTCAATATCTCCACCAAGCACCGCTTCGCAGGGCGTCAGCGGCAATTCGCAGCAAATATCCGACATTTCTAAGCGGAAAAATGGATGGGGAGAAACGGTGATTTTCAAGTACAAATCGCCGCCGCCAATACCTTGATTTCGCAGGCGAATTCGCTGGCCCGATACCATCGCCCCCGGCATATTTACCTCGATCCACCGCCCGTCATCTAACCGGATGCGCTCGGTACCGCCGGAATAAGCTCTTTCCAAGGGCAGAGTCAGTCTAGCATCAATGTCTCTTCTTATTTCGCGATCGTCCATTTCGCGAGTTTCGCGTCGAATTTCGCGATCGTCCAAATCCCTTCTCTCTTCCCGAGAATTAGCAACATAACTCGTTTTCTTAGAACCCGTATGCCACGGTTCCGAAGCGGGAACTCGCGGTGCATCGTTCTCTGTCGCCATCCTCACTTCCCGGCGCCTTCCGAGCACTTGATCGAGAAATTTATTAAAATCTGAGTAATCGCTAAAATCGATATCTTCGGCAGGTTTTTTGCGGCTATTTTTACTGTTTCCCCAACTTGTAAAATTCGGAAGTTTTACGCCTTGTTTGCCTTGAAATCCCTTTTGTTTCCAGAATTTACTAAACTGGTCGTATTGAGCGCGCTTTTCGACATCGGAAAGAATATCGTAAGCTTCATTAATATCTTTAAACCTATCTTCAGCAGATTTATCCCCCGGATTCACGTCAGGGTGCAACTGTCTCGCGAGTCGTCGATAGGCTTTTTTTATCTCGTCAGCCGTAGCATCTCTGGGTACTCCCAGTATTTGATAGTAATTACGAAAGTTTTGCATTATTAGTCATTAGTCATTAGTTATTAGTCATTAGTCATCAGCTATCAGTCATTAGTCATTAGTCATCCTGCTTATACTTTCAAACTAAAGACTAATGACTAATGATTAATTACAGCCAATCGTCGTCATCATCCCAGTCGTCGCTTTGATTTTGATAGGGGCGAGTCGGGCGGTTACTGTTGGTTCTGCGATCGGGTGTGCGATCGTAGGAGCGATCGCGATCGTAGGAGCGATCGCGATCTGGCATCCGATCGCGATCGTAAGAGCGATCGTAAGGGCGATCGGGAATTGGATCGACAGTCGATCGCCTGTACGGCCTAGCATTTTGATAATAGCTATTGTCATCGCTGCGTCGCTTGTTACCGTCGCCCGTAAAAGTCCGCTTCACAGACTCAAAGAAATCATCATCATCGTCATCCTGAGCAAAGGCTGCAACTTCCCGGCTCAAATCATAAAGAGCATCCTGCAAATCCGAGCCAACTTGGTCAACTCCGCGCTCATCCTTGCGTTCCAAACTATCTCGCAATTCCCGAATTAACGTTTCAATGCGCTGTCGGCTTCTTTGAGCAAACTGCATTCCGCGATCGAGGGCAACCTCCCGCAACTGCCGCTCAGCTTGATAAGCCAAAGCCTCAGCGCGATTGCGTTTTTCCACCCTTTCCCGCTGCAACTTATCAGCTTGAGCAAACTGTTCCGCATCGCGAATCATTTGATTCACTTCCTGCTGGCTCAGCGTCGAAGCACCTTGCACAGTAATGCTTTGTTCCCTGCCCGTTGTTTTGTCCAAAGCAGTCACCAACAGCATCCCGTTAGCATCAATATCAAAAGCCACTTGTACCTGCGGAATCCCTCGCGGTGCCGGCGGAATTCCAGTTAATTTAAACCGTCCCAAAGACTTATTATCCTTGCCTAATTCCCGTTCCCCTTGGATCACGTGAAGTTCTACCACAGTTTGGTTGTTTTCAGCAGTCGAAAAAATGTCCGATCGCCTAACAGGAATAGTAGTATTCCTCGGAATCAGTTTTTTCATCACCCCGCCGATCGTTTCCAAACCCAGCGACAGCGGCGTCACATCCAACAGCAGCACGTCCCGGACATCCCCGCCCAAAATCCCCGCCTGAATAGCAGCACCCACCGCCACAACCTCATCGGGATTCACATTTTGATTCGGTTCTTTATCAATCAAACTGCGAACAATTTGCTGCACCAAAGGAATGCGAGTCGAACCGCCGACCAACACAACTTCATCAATCCGATAAGGACTCATATTGGCATCAGCCAAAGCTTGTTTCACCGGACGGCGCATCCGCTGCACCAAATCGCTGCACAGCCCCTCAAATTGACCGCGAGTCAAGCGCGTTTCCAAATGCAAAGGCCCATCTTCATTCGCATCGATAAACGGTAAATTAATCTCGGTGACGCCAACTCCCGAAAGCTCAATCTTCGCTTTTTCTGCCGCTTCAATCAAGCGCTGCAAAGCTTGGCGGTTTTTTCGCAAATCCACGCCTTCTTTCTCTAAGAATTGTTCAGCCAACCAATCAACAATTTTAGAGTCAAAATCATTACCACCCAACTGAGTATCGCCGCTAGTTGCCTTAACTTCAAATACTCCATCTCCAACATCTAAGATAGATACATCAAAAGTACCGCCGCCCAAATCAAAAACTAAGATTGTTTGACTTTCTCGTCTTTCCAAACCGTAGGCCAAAGAAGCCGCCGTCGGTTCATTTAAAATCCGTTTAACATCAAGTCCGGCAATTCTGCCAGCATCCCGCGTCGCCTGTCGCTGCGAATCGTTAAAATAAGCAGGAACAGTAATTACAGCCCCCGTGACTTCTTGTCCGAGGTAGCGGCTGGCTTCATCGGCCAACTTCCGCAACACCATCGCCGAAATTTCCTCTGGGGCGAAATCTTTTTTCAGGCGGGGACATTTGATTTTGATGTTTCCGTTGTCGTCGCGGCGAGTTGTGTAAGGGACGCGCTTTGCTTCTGGAGTCAGTTCGGTATACTTGCGTCCGATGTACCGCTTGACAGCGTAAAAGGTGTTTTGGGGGTTGAGAACAGTTTGGCGTCTGGCCATCTGTCCGACAAGGCGTTCTCCTTCTTTTGTGAAAGCCACCACCGAAGGAGTTGTCCGCATCCCTTCTGCGCTGGCAATCACAACCGGTTTGCCGCCTTCCATGACGGCTACTACTGAGTTTGTCGTTCCGAGGTCAATGCCAACTACTTTTCCCATACGTCCGTTGTCTCCTGTGGCGTTGTGTGTAGCTTTTTCAATATAAGCGTTAAGTTCGATCGCATTTATTGTACCGCGTCGAGCCACGGGGCTGCGGGGGGTTCTCTCACTCGCGGCCCAAACGGTTCGATCGTTTGGACTTGGGTCCGTAACAGCCTGCGGACTGAAGTCCAAACGATCGAACGATCGCACAGGATATAACTCCCATTCTCTAACAAAGCCATACAATGTAAGTAATTAGCAAACTTATTCATCAAGCGGGAGCAGAAACATATGGCTGTCAACTCGGTTGAGAATTCAGAATTCACTACAACTCATTCTGTCATTGACTCGCAGGAAACAAGCTGCTGCATAGTAGGAGGCGGGCCCGCTGGCGCTGTTTTAGCATTGCTTTTAGTGCGGAAAAACATTCCCGTAATGCTGCTAGAAGTACACAAAGATTTCGATCGAGAATTTCGCGGCGATACCCTGCATCCATCAGTAATGGAAATTATGGAGCAATTGGGACTAGCCGACAAATTACTGGAATTGCCCCATACAAAAATGCGCCGCCTCACCATCCAAGCTGGGGGAAATACTGCGGCCCTCGTTGATTTGAGCAGCCTGAAAACCAAATACCCTTACATTACGATTCTTCCCCAAGTTAAGTTTCTGGAATTCATCACCGCCGAAGCCCAGCGCTACCCCAATTTTGGGCTAGTAATGGGAGCTAACGTCCAAGAAATAATTGTAGAAAATGGGGCAGTGTGCGGAATTCGCTATCGCGGACATGGGGGATGTCATGAAGTGCGATCGGTCCTGACTGTCGGTGCCGACGGTCGCTTTTCCCGCCTGCGCCAATTAGCAGGTTTTGAACCGATAAAAACTTCCCCGCCGATGGACGTTCTGTGGTTCCGTTTGCCGCGCCATCCGGGCGATGCCAAAGATTTAGGGGTGGTAGGGCGAGCTGCCGGAGGTCATTTATTAGTGGTTATTGACCGCTTGGATTACTGGCAGCTAGGTTATGTAATTCTCAAAGGCAGCTATCAGAAATTGCGCGATTCAGGCATAGAAAATTTGCAAAAATCCGTTGCCCAATTAGCACCGGAATTTGCAGATAGAGTCGAGCTAATCAAAGATTGGTCGCAAATATCATTTCTATCAGTAGAATCGAGCCGTCTTCCCCGCTGGTACCGTCCCGGATTGCTGTTAATTGGGGATGCCGCCCATGTCATGTCACCCATAGGCGGTGTGGGAATTAACTATGCCATTCAAGATGCTGTCGTTGCGGCTAACGTACTCAGTACGTCCCTGAAAAATCATAGCTTGCACCTGTGGGATTTGGCAGAGGTGCAGCGACAGCGGGAATGGCCGACGCGCATTATTCAAGGATTTCAGTCCTTGATGCAAGAGCAAATTATTAAAGGAGCGTTGGATACTAATAGACAGTTTACACCTCCAGCGTTCTTGCAGTTGCCTATTTTGCGAAATATCCCAGCGCGATTAATTGCTTTTGGCCCCACCCGGGTGCGCGTGGAAGAGTAATGAGATACACCAATCCCCATCAATCAGAGACTATAATAGAAAACAAATATAGCTAAAACTGGTCAGAAAAAATGACGAGGCTCAAAGAAATATTAAAATCAGTTGAATTTGTGGTGGATGGTAACGGCAAAAAGAAAGCCGCACAGTTGAGCATATCAGCTTGGGAAGCTTTGCTGGACTGGATCGAAGATCGGGAAGACGAACAGATTTTTAAAACGGCAATGGATCAATTGCAAAAAGTCGGTGGTAGTCCAGAAAAGGCGGGTTGGCTTGATTGGGAAGCCGTTAAAGATGAATGGGATGAAGATTGAGGTTATTAGATGTATCGAGTTCGGCTATTGGCATCTGCTCACGAGGAGAGGCGAAACTTACCAGGAGTTATTCGCCAGCGAATTAAGACAATAATTGAGGCGCTGGGTGAAAATCCACGTCCTGACAACAGCATTATGCTTCGGTTTTATGCAAACGCGAATTGGGAACCCAGGCGAATTAGAGTTGATTTGTGGAGAATCATTTACGCTGTTGATGATGAATTTCAACAAATCGCGGTCTTGGCTATCAGGAAGCGTCCGCCTTATGATTATGACGATGTGCTTGATTTGTTAGCTGAGTTGGAATGATTATTCCAAAGCTGACGCCTGAACAAGATTAAATTTCACGACAAACTTAAGGAGGCAAGAGTTATGCAAAGTATTAAAGTGCGATCGCGAGTTGGTTCCGACGGGATGTTGCATTTGCAAATCCCCGGTGGTATCAAAGATACAGATTTGGAAGTTATTGTAGTTTTCCAGCCCGTAGCACCAGCAACTGAGGCTAAAACACCGGAAGATTTAGGCTGGCCGCCCGGTTTTTTTGAGAGAACTTTAGGATGTTTTCGCGATGAGCCTTTAGTGCGTGGAGAACAGGGAGAATATGAAGAACGAGAGGAATTGTTGTGATTTATTTGTAAGTTTAGCGACTGGAAAACTAGGGAGCGATCGCACTTAAAAATATGCAATTGCGCTCGTCGTAGCTTTCAACTATAATTTTACAAAGCAATGACTGAATTGCTGCGTGCAGGGGTCGATCGAATTGAGAGAAGAACGATGATTGAAACACTTACTCCCGAACAAGAAGATTTAATGGAAGTTTATGATGTAAAGTGGAGGCAAATCATGTACTCCACTGAGCCGATCGATCGCGACAAATCAGCAGAAGCAGTTAAACAAGCTTACCTCGCAATTGACGAAAAAGAACCGGAAATTCTTTTTTGTGGCAGCCCCTACGAAGCTGCTAATCTTGTTATTGGCTGCGAATCACTTCCTCAGTTATACGAGGAATTCGGAGTCAACCTTTTTAAGCAATTTGCAGAGCAACTGTACAATGAAACTTGGGAAAATATAAGCGAACAGCTTTCAGATGAGTTATCTGGCACGTTTTACCCGGAAGCATGGAATAACTTTTCTGATATTTTTAAGAAACTATTAGAAACAAGTATTGGTCATGTAGAATTTTTCAGTGACGAAGAAAATTATGCGCCTCTAGATTCTATAGTATGGGCAGAATTTGCGGCAGATTGTGACTTCTGCTTTTCCGTATTAAAGTGTAAACACAACCCCATAAAGTGGCAAGCACTTCAATCTTTTACAACGCAATGCGGCTGGATTTTTCCCTATGAAAAAATTTGTATTGTGTGCGATCGCCCCCGCATCCTATCTTTCGACTCCCAACACCGCCTCCACGCCGAAGGAGGGCCCGCAATTCAATTTGCCGACGGATACAGCATCTACTCCTATCACGGCGTCACCTTACCCGAAAAATACGGAAAACTGCACCCCCGCGAATGGCAGCCTCAATGGCTTTTAGAAGAAGAAAACGCCGAACTGCGGCGAGTGCTAATTCAAGGAATTGGATACGATCGCATAGCCCGCGAATTAGCAGCAGTTGAATTAGATACTTGGCAGGAATACACCTTATTAAAAATTGATACAAACTTTGACGTAGAGCCAATTTATCTGTTAAAGATGACTTGTCCCAGCACCGGATTTATTCACGCTTTGCGAGTGCCGCCGGATATTAACTCAGCACGGGAAGCAATTCGCTGGACTAATTGGGGAGTCGATCCAGAAGAGTTTTCAGTACAAACTTGAATGGCAAAAATTCGATGGTTACTATTGGTGGCAAAGAAACCGGGTTTTTTTCCGAATCAGTCGGTGACAGCGAAAGATTGTCGGAAAAAACCCGGTTTCTGACCCGCAGTTGCGCGGCCGAGAAACCGGGTTTTTTACCGAGTTTGTGGGTGAAAACCAAAGATTTTCGTAAAAAAACCCGGTTTCTGATTCCCCCACTAAACCAGATTACCAACACTCAACTCACCGAGGCGCTTTAAAATACTCAATACCGCGTACAAATCGTTTCCCGGATTGAACATAGAAAACCAGCGAGAAAAAGCGTACTGCGGTGTTTCCCCCTTAACTAACTTGACAAACAAAAAATTAGAACCATTCGTTAACAAGCCGTAAGCAGGTCGATCGCCCGTCACGCTAGCTAACATATAAGCCAATAACTGCGGAATCCCTACCTCCAAAGAAAACGCCGCTTTTTTAGATTCGATAACTACTACCCACAACTCCCGACACAAAGCCAAAACATCCAACTGTCCCCTCACAAGTAGTCCTTCATCTTCGTCAATAATTTCAACAGATTTTTCCGAAGAGACGTGAAAAGGTTCGAGATAAAAATCTGCCAAATCCAAAAACGGAGACAGCACCACCATTTTGACTGTATTTTCTAGAAGTGGCGGATGTTTGAGCAAATTCCTGTAACTTGCTTTCACTCTGTCCAGCCGCTGTTTTTCATAAGCGCTAATTTCTGGCAGATCGTCTTGCCACTCGCGAAAGAACCGATCGTCCTCAACCCACTCTATTTTGAATTGGCTTTCCAAATCTGTCAGCGCGACATTTCTAGCTTGAATTGTTTGTACCATAAACTTAACTAAATTATTAAATTTGCTTTTTATTTATGATAGCAAAGCTTGCTAAATTTTTCTCAAATACTTGAAGTATTCAGTCTTTTAAAACAGGACATTGCTGACTGCTGAATAACGATATTGCCCGCAGTTCCCTGAGTCCGGCAGGGGTTTAAACCCCTGCCTCAAAGCAAAAGTCCTCTCAAAGAGGACTGAGGACTAATACATTTTTCAGTCCTCTTTGAGAGGACTTGCCCTATGAGACAGGGACTTTCAGTCCCTGGCGGGCTTTCGGGTAATAAACTCTTGAGTCCTCTTTGAGAGGACTTGCGCTATGAGACAGGGACTTTCAGTCCCTGTCGGACTCGGGCCCAACACCAACGGACACAACCACATCCCCAGACATTTCGTGGAAAATGTAACGAGTTGTAACGTATAATTAAGGCGAAGCGAACAGAGGGCAGTAGTATTAAATGCGAGTTGCGATCGCCGGAGCCGGCCTAGCAGGGTTATCCTGTGCAAAATATCTCACCGATGCGGGTCATACCCCCATCCTCCTAGAAAGTCGGGACGTACTCGGCGGTAAAGTCGCCGCCTGGAAAGATGCAGACGGCGACTGGTACGAAACCGGCCTCCACATCTTCTTCGGTGCATACCCCAATATGCTGCAACTCTTCAAAGAACTCGACATTGAAGACAGGCTGCAATGGAAAGAGCACTCGATGATTTTCAATCAGCCAGAAACCCCCGGAACTTATTCCAGGTTTGACTTTCCCAATATTCCCGCCCCCTTCAACGGTCTTGTGGCTATCCTCAGAAACAACGATATGCTCACCTGGGCTGAAAAAATCAGTTTCGGCATCGGTTTGGTTCCGGCGATACTTCAAGGCCAGAAATACGTCGAAGAAATGGACAAATACTCGTTTTCCGACTGGCTGAAAAAGCAAAATGTCCCCCCCAGAGTCGAAAAAGAAGTATTCATCGCCATGTCCAAGGCGCTGAATTTTATCGACCCCCACGAAATATCTGCAACCATTCTGCTGACAGCCCTCAACCGCTTCTTGCAAGAGACAAAAGGCTCGAAAATGGCCTTTTTAGACGGTTCCCCTACGGAGAGGTTGTGTCAGCCGATGGTAGACTACATAACTGAACGCGGTGGCGAAGTCCGGCTGAATGCACCCATCAGAGAGTTTTTGCTCGAAGATGACAACACGGTGCGCGGTTTCCAGATTGGTGGCGTCAAGGGAGCACAGTCAGAAGTTCTGACGGCAGATCTTTACGTTTCGGCGATGCCGGTTGACCCGCTGAAGTTGATGATGCCGAAACCTTGGGGCGAAATGGATTATTTCAAAAAGCTCGAAGGTTTGGAGGGAGTACCGGTGATTAATGTACACTTGTGGTTCGATCGCAAGCTCACAGATATCGACCACTTGCTGTTCTCGCGATCGCCCTTGCTAAGCGTTTACGCCGACATGAGCAACACCTGCCGGGAATATGCCAACCCCGACAAATCCATGCTGGAACTCGTACTCGCACCCGCCAAAGACTGGATCGGCAAATCTGACGCAGATATCGTCGCAGCCACAATGGCCGAGTTAGAAAAACTCTTTCCCGACCAAATCCCAGAACCCGCAAAACTACTCAAATATCACGTAGTCAAAACCCCACGTTCCGTCTACAAAGCCACTCCAGGCCGCCAAGAGTGCCGTCCCACCCAAACAACTCCGATTAGAAATTTCTATCTAACGGGGGATTATACAATGCAGCGTTATCTTGCGAGTATGGAAGGTGCGGTGCTTTCTGGTAAGCTGACAGCGCAGGCTATTTCAACGGCCAATAAAAAATGAAAAATTAAGAATTTTTCATAAAGACTGGGACAGACGCACGGACGACCGGAAACCGGGTTTTTAGCCAAAATATTTGCTTAGAACCCTCAATCTCGGTTCAAAAACCCAGTTTCTTTGTTCAGATGCGTAAGTCCTCAAGACGTAAAAGAATCTCCCGTTTTCTAAACGGGGGAATGTCAGTTCTAATCTTTAAATTTCTTATTCTCGGATGCTGCAACTGTCAAAACTCCAGTGCATGAGAACTCTGGCCTCTTTGGATGAATCCTACGAACTGTGCCGCCAAATCACAGCGAGTTATGCCAAAAATTTTTATTTAGGCACTCAACTCATGCCCGAAGCCAAGCGTCGGGCAATCTGGGCGATTTACGTCTGGTGCCGCCGCACCGACGAACTCGTAGACGGGCCTGGTTCTGAGGCTACGACCCCTGAAACGCTAAATTTGTGGGAAAAACGCCTAGAATCTGTGTTTGCGGGCCATCCCCACGATGATTATGACGTGGCTTTGGTGGATACGCTGTCTCGTTTCCCGATCGACATTCAACCGTTTCGCGAAATGATTGCGGGCCAGCAAATGGACTTGTACCGCAGCCGTTACGAAACTTTTGAAGAGCTCAATCTTTACTGTTACCGAGTAGCCGGCACTGTCGGGATGATGTCAATGTCTGTCATGGGCGTAGACGAATCCAACTCCGCTGCTAACTGGAATTGGCACTGGGGGAATAGAATTCCCAAAGAAGAAGCCATATCTCTCGGTATTGCCAAGCAGTTAACTAACATTCTGCGCGATGTGGGAGAAGACGCCCGCCGCGGCCGCATTTACATTCCCCTAGAAGACTTAGCCTTGTTTAACTACACTGAGGAAGACTTATTCAACGGTGTAATTGACAACCGCTGGCGGGAATTGATGCGCTTTCAAATTCAGCGAGCTCGCAAATTGTACGCCAGCGCGGAACCGGGAATTAAAGTGCTCAGTCCCGATATCCGCTGGACAGTTTGGGCTGCGACAATGCTGTACAGTAAGATATTAAATGCGATCGAACGCAATCAGTACGATGTGTTTCAGAAGCGGGCTTATGTTACCAATTCTCAGAAACTGCTGTGTCTCCCCGCCGCTTGGTTGAAGTCAAAAGTGCTTTAGCAGCGGGCAATTTGGCTGGCGATTCAGCAACGGGTAAGGGGTATTTGTGAGGTTACAAACTATATCATGTCCAGCAAATTACCCGTAATAAAGGTGTTTGATCGTTCGGACTTTAGTCCTCTGATTTTATGACGACTAAAGTCCGAACGATCAAACCAATTTTATTCCGGTAGTTGTGGTGAATTTTTCAATTGGGCGATCGTACTTTCCAGCAATTCCTTTTCCTGCTGGAGTTTTGCCTCTAAATTTTGAATTTGTTCCCGGCGGGCTTCAACTTCGATCGATCGGCGAGACAACTCTTGACTTTGCAAAGTGAGAGACTGCCGCCACCCTTCCGCCTTCTGGGCTTCTTGCTGCAAAAAATCGGGAGTAAAGCCCGTTGTTAAATACTTCTGAACTAATTCTAGCACCCAGTTTGTAGCTGATTGAATGTGCAAAACCTTGCTATTTTCGCCAAGATGTGCTAAGACTAGCATCCCTTCATTTAAAACATTTCGATCGAAATCTGGCGGTAGCGTCAAAACAGTTTCTTGAAAAAGCATAGCCCAAGTATCATCAGAATTTTGACAAGCCAGCAATTGCAGACTTATCTCACCTGAAATTTCCTTCTTTTGTACTTGGGCTAAATATAACATGGGGGTAATTGGTAATTGATAATTGGTAATTGGTAATTGGTAATTTCGGCAATAACCTCAGAAACCGGGTTTCTTTCGAGATTTATCGTGACTAAACACAAAATTTCGTAGAAACCCGGTTTCTCACCCCACCCGCGACTAATGACTAATGACTAATGACTAATGACTAATTACTCCTTAAAACAACTTTAGCCGATCGCGCAAAATCTCAGCTTGTTTTTCGGATTCAGCCAAAGCATCCCTCGCCCCCTGAACCACATCAGGAGTAGCCTTATCCACAAACTTCTGATTAGTCAAACGCGCCGCCGTATGCTTAATTTCAGCTTCCACCTTAGCCAGCTTCTTCTCCAACTTACCGCGCAAAGCCACCAAATCGACCACACCAGCCAGAGGAATCAAGACTTGGACAGTACCGACAACCCCAGCAATTGACCCCCCCTTATCAAGGGTTGGTTCTGCATCTAAACTAGCTGTCACCGTCAGATTTTCGACTTTAGCCAAATCCTGAATGTAAACGCCTCCATCCAAGAGAATTTGGCGTTCTTTTTCATTGTCGCTTTGCAAAATCACCGTCACCTTCACACTCGGTTTGATATCCGAATCCGCCCGCAAATTGCGAATAGTGCGAATTGTCCCGAACAACAACTCAAACTGCTGTTCTAATTCAGGATTTATCAGCGATGGTTCTGGTTCAGGATAAGCTTGCAAAGCCAGACATTCATCCTCGCCCGTTTGAGTCAGAGTGTGCCAAATCTCCTCAGTAATGTGCGGCATAAAAGGATGCAGCAATTTCAGAATTCCTTCCAACACAAAAGCAAAAGTTTGCTGTGCAACTTTCTTAGAATTGGGTTCAGCATCTTGTTGTAAGCGAGACTTGACTAACTCAATATACCAGTCGCAAAAATCGCCCCAAATAAACTCGTAAAGTCCCTTCGCCGCTTCCCCCAAACCGTAATTTTCTAAACAAGTGCGACTTTGTTGTACAACTTGATAATAGCGAGAAAGAATCCAGCGATCGCTAAGGTTTGTAGTAAGGTTCGTAGTAAGGACTTCAGTCCTCTCCCCCTGCGGACTAAAGTCCTCACTACGAACCTGGTTTGTAGTAAGGACTTCAGTCCTCTCCCCCTGCGGACTAAAGTCCTCACTACGAACCTGAGTGAGAGGTTTACCCAACTGCTGAGGAGTTTGTCCTTCCAGATTCATCATCACAAACCGGGCCGCATTCCACAACTTATTAGTGAAATTCCGCGAAGTCTCGACTGATTTAGATTCATCAGTTTTGCGATCGTACTCCATGCGAATATTCTGCCCGGCCCCAATCACTTCCTTAACCAAAGTGTAGCGCAAAGCATCAGTCCCGTACTTGCCAATCAACAGCAGCGGGTCAATACCGTTATTTTTACTCTTAGACATTTTGTGACCATTTTCATCCAACACCAAACCGTGAATGTAAACAGTCTCAAAAGGCATCTTTCCAGTAAAATGTCCTGCCATCATCGTCATTCTCGCAACCCAGAAAAAGATGATATCAAAACCCGTAACCAAAGTAGTTGTCGGATAGTAAAAATCCAAATCCTTAGTTTCGTCCGGCCAGCCCAAAGTTGAGAAAGGCCACAACCCCGAGGAAAACCAAGTATCCAATACATCTGGATCTCTTGCTAGCTGGACATCCTCACCAAATTTAGCAGTAGCTTTTTCCCTAGCTTCAGCTTCAGTTTTCGCCACCACAAACGGCGTTGTATCAGTAATTTCGCCGTGAGTTTCGCTAACAGCATACCAAGCCGGGATTTGGTGTCCCCACCACAATTGTCGGGAAATACACCAATCTTTCAGCTTCACCAACCAATCGCGATAAACCTTTGTCCATCTCTCAGGAACAAAGACAGGTGAATTGTTTTGATCTAAGGCTTCCAAAGCGCGCCCAGAAAGCGGTTCTATCTTCACAAACCATTGCGTAGATAGCAACGGTTCGACGGGAACTTTGCCGCGTTCGCTGTAGGGAACTGTATGTTTGTAATCTTCAATTTTAACTAAGACGCCGTCTATTTCTAAACGTTTTACGACATTCTTTCGGGCAACAAATCGGTCTTGTCCTTGGAACTCTCCGGCATTTTCATTTAAAGTGCCGTCCTTGTTCATGATGTTGATAAACGGCAAATTGTGGCGCTTACCCATCTCGAAGTCATTCGGATCGTGGGCGGGAGTCACCTTGACACAGCCTGTTCCAAAAGTCGCGTCAACTAATTCATCGGCAAAAATTGGAATTTCGCGATCGACAATTGGCAAAGTGACAGTTTTACCGATAAGATGCTTGTAGCGATCGTCCTCTGGATTCACCGCAACGCCAGTATCGCCCAGCATCGTCTCCGGCCGAGTCGTCGCCACCTCCAAATAACCAGAACCATCCGTCAAAGGATAGCGGAAATGCCACAAATGGCCCTCAACTTCCTGCTGGTCAACCTCCAAATCCGACACAGCAGACTGACTCGCCGGACACCAATTCACCAAGTAATTGCCGCGATAAATCAGCCCCTCATCGTAGAGGCGGACAAAGGCTTCTAAAACCGCAGCGGATAAGCCTTCATCCATCGTAAAGCGTTCCCGCGACCAATCAACAGACACGCCCAAACTGCGTAATTGATTAGTAATAGTATTGCCAGACTCAGCTTTCCATTCCCAAGCCCGTTCTAGGAATTTTTCTCTACCTAAATCGTGGCGAGTTTTGCCTTGTGCTTTGAGTTGTTTTTCGAGAATAGTTTGAACTGCGATACTAGCATGATCCGTTCCCGGCAACCACAGGGTATTGCGTCCAGTCATGCGGTGATAGCGGACGAGGACATCAATTAGGGTTTCTTCAAAGGCGTGTCCCATGTGGAGGCTGCCGGTCACGTTGGGCGGCGGAATGACGACGCAGTAGGGTTCGCCGCCTGCTTCTGGATCGGCTTTGAAGGTTTGGTTGTCTTCCCAGTATTTTTGCCACTTGGTTTCGGTGGCTTTGGGGTCGTATTGGGGCGGTAGGTTTGCGGTCATGGTGGCTTCAGGGTTTGATCTTATTTATGATTGTGCCACAGAAGGGAGGAGAAGAGTTTTGAACTGCATCAGTGCCAGAGAAAGCAGAGGGAAGAGCGATATTCAAGGCGGGGCGGGTTTACGTTAAAATGAAGGTAAAATTAACAGGTCTGATGGCATTATGAATGTAGTGGCACTTCGACATCAAATCGATCGAGCCATCGATCGACTTTCTCCAGAACATCTGGCATTGGTTGCGAGTTTTATAGAGTTTCTAAGCCAAAAGCAACATCAGGGGGTAATCATTTCGCAAAATAATCTGCCAGAGGTTTTCTCAGCAGAAATCCAAGAGATGCCTGCTGCTAATTCTTTTAGTATTTCAGAACCCTCAGAAATTGACGGGGAGGGCGAATCTAAAGCAGCGCTTCTACAAGATTTTCGGCAAGCTTGGCACGAAGCCATGAGTGGGCAAACCATTCCGGTTGCTCAAATGTGGGAAGGAATTGAGAATGACTGACTTGCCCTTAATTCAAGTTATAGTTTCGCCAACCTTCAATCGCAATTTACGCACTCTTGCAAAAAAATACCGCAGCATTCGCAATGATATTCAACCCATTATCGAACAACTCATAGGGGGAGAACTGCCAGGAGATCGAATTGCTGGAGTGGGTTATGCAGTCTTCAAGTTGAGAGTCCGAAATAGCGACACTCACATATTTTCCGAGTTCAAAGATGCTTGAATAATGTAGTCTTTAATTTCTGGCTCTCTCTCAAAAATTTCTGTCATTATGCTTTGACTCAATTCGCTTTCTCCAACTAATCCCTAATTATATTTCTCTTTGAGCCAGGTGCGATCGCCAAAACGCAGAACATAAGACCAGATCGCAGAAGGTAGCTCGGAATGCGTCACCCAAATGACAGATGTACCTGCTTCAATAATTTTTTCAACAATGCCTACAACTTTATAAGCTGTTTCAGGATCTAAATTTGCTGTAATTTCATCGAGTAGCAGGAGTTGAGGAGAGTGTACCAGCGCACGGGCAAATGCTGCCCGTTGCCGTTGTCCTCCTGATAGTTGATTGGGGTACTCATTCGCTTTATCTTCAATCCCAAGCTGGGCTAGCTGATGCTTGGCAACCTCATCTGCTAGCTTTTTACGTTTACCGTTACGCAACCAAAGGGGTAGTGCTACGTTTTCTAGAACAGTCATGTGCGACCAGAGGTATAGTTGTTGAAAAACCATGCCAATTTCTAGCCGACTGTTCGCACGATCGAGATGACCTGCTTGGGAAACGACTCTTTCATTGAAGATAATTCGACCTCGATCGATCGCTTCGAGCAACGCAATGCAGCGCAACAGGGTAGTTTTCCCGCAGCCACTTTTGCCTTGAATCAGCATACTCTCACCTTTTTCTAGCGAGAAGCTGACATTCTCTAGAATATTGGCATTATTAAACCGTTTGCCCAGATTTTCGATGCTTAGGAATGAACTTTGCATTGTAGGATTGAGAGCTTGCTTATATTGTCTCCGTACCACCCAGTTCTTTGACTTGCTGTACCCGTCTTAGTAGGAGGTTGAGGGGAACAACGGTAGCGATGAACATCACGGCAACCGTTGAATAAATCTCGATCGGGCGGTAGGTTTGAGCGATGATTGAATTGGCGGTATGAAGGATTTCTGGTACGGCAATGACCGATGCCAGGGTGGAGAATTTGTAGGTAGTGATGTACTGTCCCATGAGGGGCAGCCAGGATTTGCGAAAAACTTGGGGAATCAGGATATAGCGAATCGTTTCTAAGCGAGTCATTCCCGTGCAATAGGCAACCTCAATTTCTCCGGGCGGGATGGAGTTAATCCCACCCCGGATGATATCTGCAACAAAGGCAGCGAGGCTCAAACCTAGCCCCAACACGGCACAGCTTTGCCCGTCCAGGATAAAGCCGGGGATGAGTAGAGGCAGACTGTAGTAAAGCCAAACGAGTAGGACTAAGGCGGGGAGTGCGAGGAAAAGTTCGATGAAGAATTTGGCGAACCCAGAAATGAGTCGGGAGGATGTGAGGGAAAGCACCCCGACTAACACGCCGACGATCGTTCCAAGAGCAATACTACCAAGACTAATCCCGATCGTGGTTAGTAAGGCAAAGCATAGGGGTAAAAGGTTATTCCAGATGATGGAAAAGTTCCAGTTCATTGATGAATTACGATTTAGTAAATTCCCAGACTTTTTTAATGTGGAGCCAGTTTGCGCCTGCTTTTTGTTCCCACTCCCGGAGGCGACCTTGGTAATCCAGGGATTCCAGGCTGCTGTTGAGGAAGTTCAACATTTCAGTGTCGCCCTTACGCACTGCCCAGGAGACAGGAGTGAGATTGTAGGGGGCTTTGGCAAAAAGGTCTTTGACTTGGGGGTTGGCTTTGGCGAATTGGGAGGTCACGTAGGCATCACCGAGGGCAATATTGGCGCGACCTGCCACAACAGCTTGGAAGGCAAGGGATTGGTCGCCACCAGAGAAGCGGGTGATTTTGGCTTTCTTGAAGTTGGCTTTGGCATATTCGTCGCCTGCTTCGCCTTGGGTGACAGCAACGGTGACTCCGGGTTGGTCGATGCTTTCCAGGGTTGTGAAGCGGGTTTCGTCGGCTTTAGTGATGGCGCTGTTGCCTGCGTAGAAGAGGGGATTGGTGAAGTAGACGGATAAGGCTCTGGGGACGGTGACGAAGGTGGGGACGATCGAAACATCAAACCGACGGGAGTCCAGCCCGGTAGCAAAGCCCGACCAGTCGGTTTCGATGAATTCGGGAGTCCAGTTGTTGAGCCGCGCAATTTCTTTGATGGTATCCACTAAATGCCCGCCCAATTCTCCAGTGGTTTGGTTTTTGGTGATGGTTGGCGGAAAGACGAGATAGGCGACTTTGATTTTGCTACTGGCTGCGATTTGCCCCAAGGTTGACGTGCTGGTGGTATTTGGACTGGTTTGTTGTGCAGAATTTTTTGTGCATGAAGCCAAGCTGACCAAGAAGACTATTGCTAGTGAAATGGCGATCGTAAACCAGCGATTTCTAAGTGTTTTAATGCCCATTGCGTTCCTCCAAAAAAAATCAAAAGTTTTAAACACAGCAATCGGTTGTTTGTTCTTGTAAGTGCGCTATTAATCCACGCCACATTTCGGTTTGTGTCTGAAAAACAAATTCTTTTGCCCGATTGAAGGCACTTTCTCCACCTTCTTGTTTTCTAAGCCAAGCTACAACATCTTCAAACATTTCA
Organism: Microcoleus sp. PH2017_12_PCY_D_A; assembly: GCF_020738565.1. Classification (NCBI taxonomy): domain Bacteria; kingdom Bacillati; phylum Cyanobacteriota; class Cyanophyceae; order Oscillatoriales; family Microcoleaceae; genus Microcoleus; species Microcoleus sp. PH2017_12_PCY_D_A. The sequence goes on from NZ_JAEQCI010000038.1 coordinate 54,882, forward strand.
AAGTGGTTGGCGACAGCATGAAGCTGAAAGAAACGTAGCCCTTGCTGTGAGACATCTGCTTGTTTCACAACCCGTAGTAGTAGTTGGTAGTCGGGGATGTCAAAAGCTTCATAGATTGCGATAGTAAACAGGGCTTCTGCAACGGGCGCTTGCCGACAGTAGGTTTGCAGCGCCCGATTAAACAGGGAGGCAAATGCAGGTTCCTTTAGAGAATCTTCTTCCCGAGCGCCAACGGAAGCTAAAAAATCTCGGTACAACTGGTTGTGGCTCTGCCCACTTTTTCCGCCCAATTCTTCGTACAGATTTTTCGCTATTCCCTCCCACAAAAATTCATTGGTGCAGCACCGCTCACCCACAATAAAGTTGAGGTGGCAGAAGTCATAGCGGATAAAGTGAAAAGCTTCAGCAAATTGCTTTAAGCCCTCAATATTACTTGTAATATCACACAGAGATTTTTCCACCGCCAATTCTTTGAGAATTCGTTCTTCGTCATTAATTATTTGTTCTGCTAACAGACTAAATGAAATTTTCACAATTTGACTAGCTCCTTGCACTGATGATTTATGAAACTTGATTAACCAACTTCAAAACAGCATTAACAGAGGCGGTTAATTGTTCTTCATTTGGGTGAAAAGCAAATGCTGGATACAATTCCAAATCCTTCACACATCTTATGTTGAGAACTTGCCAGTTATTCTCATCAGCTACACTTTTACAAAGAACGTGGTCAGAGCATAGAATAGGAATCACATCACTTTCCTTGGACTCAAAGGCTTTCATATAACTAAAAGCTTTTGCTTTGTCTGCAAATGCCTCTCGCTCGTAAGAATTACCGAGCATACTGACTACCCAATCTCCGATCTCATTTTCTATGTAAACCAACCGAACACGTTTATGTGGTAAATCTTCTAGAAAGTCTGCATCAATTTCTATTGGTAGAGTAACTGCGGTCAGTTTAAGTTTTCCCCCTGAATACCACGGATCAGATAAGCGGTAATCAAAAAATCTGCCTGGTGCAGCCAGCATGAAAGGGGCAATCCCATGAACTTTACGTTCAGCAATTGCAAGAGGCATTTCTTGCCAAGTTAAGTATTGCCATTCTGTGTCTATCCCAAGCAAATCACCTACTCTTTCAGCGCAGTCAATGGCAATACCAATAGGCTTTTCTCCATACCTTTCCGGAGGCTCTGCCCAATTTGGATAAACAAGAGTGTACCCAAGTTTCCATGAGCGATTATGAGCTATTTCTTGCCAGCTAGAATCAACTCCCTTTCCCCGAATACTGGCGCTGTAGCCTGCCGCTTCAAGCAGTTCATTCAACAAGCCATCAATCGTATCAGAAACTGGAAAGGGATTATGAGGAAGATTCTGATAGACTTCATCTAAGCGACGACCTAAAAATACTGCAATACGATTAACAATTGCTTTTGACGGAACGTTTTCGCCCCTCGCCCACCGATAGAACTGAGCTTCTCCAACCTGGATTTCAGCCATAAATTGCTGCTTTGTCCAGTTTGCTTTGGTAAGATAGCCTTCCACAACCTGAACAAATTTCGACTGGGACGCGGTATCTTCAGAACGAGTGCGTTTTGGGCGTGCCATTGAGATTATTTACCCTCCTTTTTTTTCTGAAACCAATACACTCGCAATAAAGCTGACTTGCTGCGAGGTGCTAGTTGTCCTGCTTGCACTTCAGAGGTCAAGCTTGGGTCGTTGCGGCTAGCTGTGTGCTAAGCCCACAAGAGTTTACACCATATAGCTAGCCTTTGAGCGTAGCAACTGTAAGTTTTGACGATCTTGATAAGACAGATTCATTTGCCATCTGCCCCAATCCTAACAGACATATGCTCGATCGTCATGAGTGGATGCCGTACCTAAGATAATTAAACATACTCATTTTGCAAAATCCGGAAAGCGTGAAACGATAGTCTTATTTGGCATAATAATTAGACCTCTCCAGAAAAGCCAGTCAAAGGCAGGTATCCTGTCTGCCCCACAAGAATTATTGGAGAGTCTATTGACAAAAGGCTTGGAAAACCAACCTCGCTCGATTAACTCACCCGACAAGTGCGTGAAAGCAACACAAGGCAAAAGACTTATGACTTAGACTAGAGCCTGGTAGGAAAACTGGGTCATCATAATATGCATCATTAGTGCAGGACTTACGCACTGTAACGTTGCTGCAAGGGTTTGAGATTCTTCGCTAAGCCTCAGAATGACATCATTACGTTGTTAGTGCGTAAGTCCTGTAGTAGTATCTATGGGATTGACGCTCTGTTCATGTCATTGAAAGATGGTTATAACTATCTTAGATTGCAAAAATATTTTACAATAAGTCTTGACAACTCTGGATGGCAGTGCTAAGATAGGTATACGAGAAGCGTTCCCCGCCTACGCAAAAAGTGAGGTTGTGCCCTATGGAGATAACGCCATGTCAGTTCCTACAACTCATTCTTGACCGCCTAAGCAGGTGGGAAGAAGGAGATATACGGTCAGCCACGATTCACGTTCATCCCTGCAAGGGAAAAGCGCAAGTCCAAATGACCTGGAACGATAATAAATTGGAACTCTGCCCCAAGGCTCTTGCTCAATGTCGTATTCCCCATCACTCAGCAATGGTCGAAGTCAAACAGTGCATCATCCACGCATTGCAGACCATCATCGATGCAGAAGGCTTTGGCAAGGTCATCATCACCCCTTGGAGGAAAGTGGAGTCCAAGACTGGCGCGATCCATTTCAACGTCGAATGTATTTTCTCACGCCGTATTAAGGTAGCGCTGGCGGGCCATTCTACCTAGCACAAGCGATCTGACTAGCAACTTGATTTAGAGCAATTCTCTAAAAAGGTTCTGGTTGGCACATTCAATATCTGTTGGCATACAAGGCTGACGTTTTCGGTGACTAACTCTGTCACCAAAAATGTCAGCCTTTTGATGTTTATAGGCTCATTTCTATGAAATTTACACAAGTAAAAATGCCTCAATCGATTCGCGATCCTCCTGTAAAGATCCACGATTTTACTGTTTGTTTTGTCTGATGTACTGCCCCTAATCGATTAAACAAAGGAGAAAACCATGTCCGTGTTACTTTTTGTCTCTGCCCCTGTTGAAGTTGTCCAATCCACAACCGAAACTTCAGCCCAAGACAGTGAAGATGGTGTAGGCGTAGCTATTGATAATGAAGGTGGCATTCGAGAACAACTTGCCAAAATTGGGGGAAACCTGCCTCCCGTCATGTATGTGCTGATTCAGGAATTCATCACTTGGCTAACGGGTAAACCCTACTGGGGACAACAGCCCCTCTTGAAAGTCGGTCGCATTTACCAATTGATCGCCGCACTTTTGTCACTGTTCAGCGGAATTACAGCCAGTTTCATCATTCTGCAATCTTCTCCATTTTTCTTTCCTTTGCTGATTTTTTCTTGGGCATATACAGTGGGTGGTGCTCGTAAAATTCAGGCAACGATCTGCCATCGTTGCGTACACTACGAATTTTTTGGGGACTATCGTGATAAATGGCTTGCAGAAGTTTTATCAACGATGCTGATCGTTCAAGATTTTGCAGGCTATTACCACGATCATATCAAACTTCACCACCATGTAAAGAAGTTTGCCAGTTTTGAACATGACCCTGATGCCCAGTTCCTCTACTTGTTAGGTTTTCGTCCTGGTTCAGAGTCCTAATTCAATCGAAGGAATGTCTATCAGAAAAGGTAGGTATTCCCGAAAATCCTGTAGTTGTGAAGGTTACGTGTATCTTCTATCTTTTAGGAGGACTGTCGAAAATGAAACTCATCCTTAATCCATCGCCTACCATCGATACCCGCCCATACTGGAAACACCTATGGCGAACAGCAATTTCGCCTCGATTCCATTGGTTATTTCTAGAAGCTCGTTTTAAAGCCAACTTCATGAACGAGTCAATCTATCGTCGGATAATTACTATCCTATTCATCATATTTCTCATAGCTGGCGCCATCCTCACCCAATCATTCTTCAAGTTTGTGCTAGCAATCATCTTTCCTCTAACTTTTCTGTATCACATTGCATCGCTTTTGCAATTTCTATCGGAGCACAAGTGGGGAAGCACTCATAACAAGACAACCAAAAGTCATGGTCGATTTTGCGGTGTAACTCCTCCTACCGATTCTTCGCCTTGGGCTTGGTGCTATTGGATCATCAAAATGCTGGGACACTTCCTAGTACGTGTCGCTGTCTTATCTGGAGAAATGCCAGAACATGATTGGCACCATAAAAGTCCCAAAACCCAAAAAGAATGGGCAAATGGCACCTATGCCCGTCAACGCGAAGTTGAAGCAGGCAAGGATTATATCGATTTCTGGGGCATCGGTCAGGCAATTGAACATGTCTTTCAAGGACTAGCAAAAGTTGATTGTAATTCTGATTCATAAACTTCTTAATCAGTCAGCAGAAATATCTATCTGCTGGTTGATTAGGTGACTTATCCCAATCCACAAAAAAAGAAGAATCAATCATGTTGTATCAAGATAATGATTACAAAACTATTGCAGTTGTTAATCCGAACATCAATTCCCCCCAACTAATGAACGCTTTGGGACATGCGACCGCAGGGTTAGTGTCCAAAATTGGTGGTTCAGAGGATTTACAGTTTCTCAAGTACGAATTCCAGGAAAGCTGGAGCGATCCATCACACATTAGTCAATATCCGTACATCATTCTGAAAGCAAAGAATAATAACCAACTCAAAACACTGCATCAAGCTCTCAATGAAGCAGGTATTGTCCATAATGCTTTCACTCACAGCATGTTGGGATCTTCAGCCGAAGAACAGATGTCAAATACCAAAAGCACCAGGATGGATGATATGACGTATATGGCGATCGTGATGTTCGGCAAAACAGAAACTCTCACTTCATTTACCCGCAAATTCTCATTGTTTAATGGCTGATAATCTTTTTGGGATTGACCTGTGGCGGCGATCGCTCTTTAATTAGGTCTTGCTGAATATATCCATCGCTCCTGCTCTTGGTTGGCGATCGATTATTCAGCAAGCACTAATTAAGGTCGATCTTCCGGACACGATATAAGTCCTGTATGTGCTGCCAGCTAAAATAGGCATGGAACGGATTATTGCTAGATTGGAGAACTTATAATGATAACAGCGGTGGATGAGAAATCTGCAAAACGCATTGGTGAATTTAGAGAAGCAAGGTTACAGAAAAAAGAAGTTTCAGGGGTTTGAATTGAGCAAGCAAAGAAAAAGCGATCGCCCTTTATAACAAAAAGTGCGATCGCTCTTAATTAGTTTACAAAATTTCCTATTCCCAGCGAATATTTCGCTCGTCCCCTACTACTTCCTTAGATCTATTTCACCTCTTTATAATCCACCCCATAACTCGTATCTCTCCCCGACAAATACGTAGTTTTCCCCGTTAAAGTCTCCAAAGTTTCCCTTGTTTTACTCGAGGTAATCGTATTCAGCGGCACTCCCAACTTGCTAGCCAAACCCGCCGCCACGCCCACGCCTTGTCCTTGATAAATATTCACCGTCGCAATTCGCCCGACTGATACGGCCATCCCGACATAGCCGGACGATCGCCCTACAATAGCCAAATTACTCACCTTACTCGCCAAAGCGCTCTCTATCCCAAAATTATAGGTCGGCAGCGGCGGAATTCTCGATTCCAAATCCTTGACTCCGCCCCGCAAGTCGAAATCGTAGGAAAAACTGCCGATCGACTTTTCTGGATCTGTGCCCCCTTTAATAATCTCTTTCCCACTTAGCGGCGCCACCACATCGCGGACATTCAAAGTTTGTCTGATATAAATCTCTTCCGGGATAAACACTCTCACATCTTTACCCGACTTCTTTTGCAGCCATTCTTGGAGGTGTGACATTTCTTTCACCATCTCAGGAGTCGGTTTTCTGCCGTTAGCTTCCATCTTCATCAATTCGTCAACTTGGTATTTAAACAAAAACCCGTTCCACGACAGCGAATTATCTTTATAAACGCACACATTGGCTTTGTCAAAGAAGAATCCTTTATCTTGAGTAAAGGGCAAATTTCTATCTACGTGATAGGCCGCCCCTAGGGCTACGCTTCTGATATTGTAACCGTCTCGATAGGCCTGATAAATCGGACTCAAAAAATTCCTCATCCAGAATTCTGTACTTGCCGGATCTTTATATTTGGTAATGCTTGCTTTAATCTTGTCTACTAAAGGAGTGTTGTAGAGAATGTCATCTTCTATTTTGCCGAAGTCTGCCATCGTTAGCCCAGTAATTGTCGGCACTACAGATACTGCTAAAGTTTCATTTTTTGATTTGATGTTTTGCGATTCATATCCTGTATAATAAGATAATCCGGCTTTTCTTGCCAGTTCCGCGTCTTGAGTTACGTCAATAAAAGAGTTAGCTTGAATTTTGATATTGCTCTCTTTAACTTCGGCATATTCTATCTTTTGATCGACTACGTGAGGAGTCAGAGTTGAGTGGGAAATAAGTTTAACTCCGGCTTCCGAAAGCATCTCTCTAAGAGCTTTGTCAGCGGTTTTTGGTTCCAAGCAAGATTCGGGTACATTCGCTTTGTCTAAGAATTCCCGGAAACATTGGGCGTAGGGTTGGCGGTACCAGTCGGGGATTTTATCTAAATCGACGTAACCTAAGCCGCCGCGGGTGAGTACGCCGCCCAAAAGAGCAGTTGCGTAGTTCGATCGCACGATCGCAACTTTGCCCTTTTCACCTAATGTCTTTTTTGCCCATATAGCCGCACATATCCCCGGCACTTCATCGCCATATACTACTACATCAAACTTTTGATCTGGTGATTTGTGGGGTTCTGCGGCGGGCGTGTTGCTGGATTTGTGTCGCAGAGTTTCGGTGTCTGATGTGGCGCTGGCTGGGTTTCTGTGTGTGATGTTATTGGCAGCTTGTTGGAAGTGCCCAGAGTCAACTAAAATTTTTACGGCTGCGAAGAAGATTGCGATCGAAGCTAATTTCTTGAAAGTAAAGGGCATTTAGTTGACTCGTTGATAATTTTGGCATACCTGAAAGCGCTGTTCAGGGTTTACGGAGTTGAATATAGCACGTTTAGGTAAGTTTGGCACAAGTTTAATTTTTCCGAGAACAGTTGCGATCGGGCAGATTAGCGATCGCGCTTTCTGTCTTAAAAAAGCGATCGCACTTGCTTTTTTTCTGCTAATAATAGCGTTGCTGTCAGTCGATCGGAGAAATTTTGTAGCAGACTTTGATATTAAGTTTATTTACGAAGGGTGCGATCGACAAAAGTCTGCTGCTAGCTTGGGAAGCACGGATAAAAAATCACCTGTTGTTAGAGCATCAGTTTTACAAGTGCATCTGCGGTGCTAAGTGCTAAAGGCGCGACAGGCAAGATCGCTTAACCCGAAAGACCGCCAGGGGTTTAAACCCACCGCGAGTAGCGAAAGTCCTCTGAAAGAGGACTAATGCCAAATCTGGGTTTTTGGTTCCATGAATTCTTTAAGCCATTGAAGGCAGACTTCATGTGACAAGACAAAATCGAATCACAAACAAAATACATTCGATTTTGCACGCCGCACGAGTTTCAACCGCCAAATTAGATCTGAAATTCCAAACCAAATTTGATGTAATAAGTTCTTCAGTCCTCTTTTAGAGGACTTCAGCTATGAGGCAGGGGTTTAAACCCCTGCCGGACTGCGGGTGTAGCGTTAATTTAACAACAGCAAGAACACCAAAAGAAGCGCGAAACTCACCATCAGAAAAACAGCCCCAAAATATCGAAATTACAAACTTCACAGCGAGGCAGATGCAATGGTAAACGAATCTTCTCAACCAAAACCAGGCGATGCAGTCCTTGGCGGCAACAATCCACCTCCCATCGGTGCAGCAGTTTTAGGAGGAATAGAAGGAGTCAAACATCGTTGTGCAAATCCAGATTTTCAAGTCAGAATCGCTGGACTGCAAGAAGCAGTTAAACATGGGGAACCAGCCATGGAATTGTTGCTGCATGGTTTGAAAGATGAAGTGTCAGAAGTCGGGTTGGTTGCCTACTCGTTGCTACAGGAATTGCTAAAGGAAAATGTAGAACCAGAGTTGAAAATGGCACTAGAAATATACGAGCCTTACCCGCACAAGCATATCCATACCATGAAGCTGAACGATCGTGCTGATAGCTCCTTGGTCGTATTCAGCCCCAATGGACAACTCCTTGCTCGTGCCGTTTCGATGAGGAATCCTTATGAAAAAGCCATCAAGGTGTGGGATGTGGAGACGGGTATAGTTACAGCTACTATCCCTTACGATTCAGATAGGATTGGCAAGTTAGCCTTCAGCCCCAACGGACAACTCCTTGCTAGTAACAGTAAGACCGATTGGAATTCGGATGATGACCCCATCATCAAGTTGTGGAATGTGGAGACGGGTATGCTCGCAGCTACTCTTCTGTGTGAGGATACTCTTCCTGGGTATGGAAACTCTCATTGGTTTGTTCCTTCCATCTTAGCCTTCAGCCCTAACGGAAAACTCCTTGCTAGCGTCGATCCGGGTCGTAAGTGTCTGTCTGCTACCATCAAGCTGTGGGATGTGGAGACGGGTAAGCTCATAGATATTCTCTCTGTGGATTCAGATCTGCTTCGCAACGTTGCTTTCAGCTCTAACGGACAACTTCTTGCCCTGAGCCAAAACGGTAGTAGTGATTGGTCCATCTCTACTATCAAGCTGTGGGATTTGGAGACGGGTATGCTCGTAGATACTCTCTCTGAGCATTCAGGTCATTCTTCCCACGTTGCTTTCAGCCCCAACGGACAACTTATTGACCTTAGCAGAGAGGAGTCTACCATCAAACCGTGGGATGATGCGGAGACCGTTACACTCACAGATCTCTCTGGGTTGCATTTATTGGCATTTAGCCCCAGCAGGCAACTCCTTGCTACGACGGACACACGGAATACCGTCGCCAACGCCAATACGGTCACAAATATCATCCAACTGTGGAATACAGAGACGGGTACCCTCACAGCTACTTTCTCTGCGTCTGCGGATTCATCTTGCACGTACTTAGCCTTCAGCCCCAACGGACAACTTCTAGCTGCTGGATACTATGGTGGTACTATCAAGCTGTTGAATACAGAAACTGGTAAGCTTATAGCTAATCTCTCGATTCCTGCTGGAAACGTAGCCTTCAGTCCCAACGGACAACTTTTTGCCAGTGTCGGAAATCATGACACCCTGTTGTGGAAAGCAACACTTCTTAATCTGAACATAGTCGATCCGATTGCATTATTCCACAGCTACTTAGAAATCAAGCAACCTCAAAACTCTAGTTTATACAAAGTAATTCAATTACTGAATAGTGGAACCAAAGCAGAACAAGAAGCTGCATTTTCACAACTTAAAAGCCGGAAAGAACCAGCAATCCAAGCGCTATTATGGCCTTATATCAATGCACTAGAGCCTGAAGTGTTTCACGACTATAAGTTACTAAAATACTTCTTGGCGACCGAGCGGTGGCAAGATGCTAAAAAGGAATCTGAAAAGATTGTACTTAACGAATTAGGCAAAGAACTTACGGCTATTCAGCACCATGAAACATCGGCACTAGGTACGCTTAATAAGCTCTCCCTATTTTGGGAAAAATACGCTGTTAATACTTCGTCAATTAAAGAGCAGAAGCCATTAAATTTTCCCACACAATTAAAGGCACAAATTCAGTCTATACGATCCTATAAACCCTACGAGCCACCCGATACTGATATTTTTAGTCGGCGTTCCTACAGTCAGAGCCATGACTGAAGCAATTTTCACTTAAGAGTTGAGAAGGGTGCAAGATATCAGCTTAAATGCTACAATTAGAGCGATCGAAAATTGCAGCATAAAAAACATGACTTTGGAGTGCGAAAAGCCTTTCACGCACTCCAAGGATTTGTTATCCTAACATCTTTTAAACCTGAAGCTTGTATCGATCGCACTTATCACCGTCTTAATCAAGATTATCAAATATTACACGCCCTCTGCCGCTTCTTTCTGGAGAATACTGGGCCAAGTCACGAAACGGGCGATCGCCAAATGCTACCTTTTCTGATAAACATGGCTAGTTTATACGAACAATTTGTCGCTGAATGGCTCAAGACAAATACACCAAAAGGCTTTTTTGTCAAGAAAAAACACACGGTCGCACATGACCAAAATTATTGCGATCGCATTGACTTACTTCTGTGCGACAGAGAAACAGGTAAAGTCCAATACGTCCTCGATACCAAATACAAAAATCCCGATCGAGTAGACAGTGGAGACCGCCATCAAATAGTTGCCTACGCAAATGCAGTAAACTGTAAAAATGCAATTCTTATCTACCCGGAACACCTCAAACAGCCACTAGACATAAAAAATGACGCTCTGCGAGTTCGCAGGGGTCTTCTGGGTTTGCGGTGACAAACAAAGCTAATATGAGTTGTAAGCCTTTTCTAGCAAGGGTTTCACTAATCAAGAAATTTCGTAATTGTATCCAACGCAGTCTCAGCTTTTCCCTAGATGACGATCTCAATGAAGCCGGAAAAATATTCTTAGCCTCTCTACTTCCAAACACCGTCTCCTATTGGTGACAACTTAAGAAAACGTACAAATTTTTAAGGCATACAACAAAAAATGTAAATAGCTGAAACTTTTACAGGCCAAGCAGTTTAGCTCCCTTGAAGCAGTAAGGGAGCATCTCTGTTTTGCTTTTTTAGTGCGATCGCCCCCGATCGCTAATTAGATGCTCCCCAAAACAGTCTTGATGTACAACAAGTTAATTAATAAGTCGTATAATTCAAACAGGAGAAAAAGCAATTATCCAGAAACAGCTCCCGTTCCCCAAAAGCGCATTGATGCGCGCCGCCATATTCAGATCGACCTGGTAACTGTGACAGATTGATTCGACGCAGTATTACTGCACTGCGACAGTTTCGACACTGCACAAGCCATCCACAAGGATCTGTGAGCTGCATGAATGGGGGACAAGGAATTGCCCACAGGGTGCCATCTATTAACCTCGATCGCCCTACTTAAATCACAAATATGATGAACTCTCAAGATTTTTTGACGAGTGGTGATGGGTACTCACCCAATAAGCAAACTGATTTACTAAAAACTACCCACGATGTCTGTGTTGGTGTTCCAGCATCCAGTCACGATGTCTCCTCTGTCCAGGAGTTTCAAGGCGATCTAACTGCATCTGACTATGTGAGCATCCATCAATGGTTTGAAGCGCAGGTTAAGCAGACTCCTGATGCGATCGCCCTATCATTTCAAGGGCAAGAATTAACCTATAACGCCTTAAACCAACGCGCAAACCAGCTAGCCCATTACCTCCAAGCACTAGGAGTGCAACCCGATGAACTGGTTGCTATCTCTATGAATCGCTGCATGGAAATGGTGATTTGCTTTTTGGGGGTGATGAAGGCTGGGGCGGCCTATGTGCCGATCGACCCAGCCTATCCCCACGAGCGCCGAGCGTACAAGTTACGAGACGCCAGCGTGCGATTCATTTTGATTCAACAGCATCTGGTTGAATTTTTGCCAGAACACAATGCTCGCGTGATTTGTCCAGATACAGACTGGCAGGATATAGCGCCATACAGCACTGAAAATCTGTCTCTGCTGACAACGCCCGACCATTTGGCTTACGTTATTTACACCTCTGGTTCGACGGGAAATCCCAAGGGTGTAATGATTACTCACCGGGGCATGGTTCACCACAGCAAGGCGATCGTACAGGAATTTAATCTTCGGGCTGGCGATCGGGTACTGCAATTCTCTAGCATGAGCTTTGACATCATCATTGAGGAAGTTTTTCCATCCTTGGTAAGCGGTGCAACAATCGTGTTGCGAACTGAAGACTGTATTAGCTCTACTCGCCAATTCCTCGAATTTATTGAGCAAGAACGCATTACTATTCTGGACTTGCCCACTGCTTTTTGGCACGGCCTCGTCAGCGGACTCTCATTGCTAGGTGTTCCCATGTCGCCAGATGTGAGATTGGTGATTGTAGGCGGAGAAAAAGCCTCTCGCGCTCTGTATGGTGAATGGCGACAATTGGTTGGGGAATATCCTCGTTGGCTTAATACCTACGGGCCGACTGAAACTACGGTGACGGCCACCATTTTTGACCCGATCGCTGAAGGCTACGATCTCAGTAGTGAAGCAGACATTCCCATCGGTCGTCCCCTTCCCAACAGCCAAATTTACATTCTGGATGAAAACCTAAATCCTGTGCCAGATGGCGATATTGGAGAACTGTATATTGGCGGCCCAGGGGTTGCCAGGGGATATCTCAACTTGGCAGAACGTACTGCTAGTAAGTTTATTGCTAATCCATTTAGCGATCGACCTGGAGCCAAACTTTACATAACAGGGGATACTGCCCGCTATTTACCCAATGGAACGTTGGAGTTTATTGGTCGCATCGATTTTCAAGTAAAAATTCGAGGTTTTCGGATTGAGTTACTAGAAATTGAAACCTATTTGGAACAGCACCCATCTGTGCAGCAAGGTATAGTTTTGGCACGGGAAGACGTACCCGGTGAAAAGCGCTTAGTGGCCTATATCATTCCGAAGCACGGACAACCAATGGAGGTGTCTGCATTGCGTAGTTTTCTACAAACCAAGCTACCGGCATACATGATTCCGGCAGCGGTTGTAGTGATGGAGAGCTTCCCCATGACCCCCAATGGTAAGGTCGATCGCCGTGGGTTTCCAGAACCGCAGGTTGCCGATCTGGTTAAAAACAGTGAAGTTGTGTTACCTATTGATGGACTAGAGGCTCAACTTGTCCAAATTTGGGAGCAGGTACTCAATATTAAGCCGATCGGCACTACGGATAATTTCATGGATTTAGGCGGTACATCCCTGTTAGCAGCTCGCTTAGCTGACAAAATTGACGAAAAGTTGCAGCAGAGTTGGTCACTATCGATGATCTTCCAAGCCCCAACCATCAAACAATTAGCCGACATTCTACGTCAAGGCAATATCCCCAACCAAAGCCTTTCCTTAGTTGATATTCAACCGAAAGGTTCTCAGCCACCACTCTTTCTGTTTGAAGGAGTGTCTATTTATCATCCGTTAATTCCATATTTAGGGCTAGATCGGCCGATATATGGCTTAATTGCTCTTGTTAAAGATGGCGTTAACGGGCCAGTCAATCAGGTTGAGGCGATCGCAGACTATTACATCAATGAACTCGTGAAGGTGCAACCAGAAGGCCCCTATTATTTGGGTGGTTTGTCATTTGGAGGTATTGTGGCTTTTGAAGTAGCTCAAAAATTGGCAGCTAAAGGACAGGAAACAGCGTTATTGGTGATGTTTGATTCGATGTTACCCTCTGCCTACAAGCCCCTACCCCTCGATCGGCGGCTGCGCTTCCATGCCCAAAAAATTGCCAAGCAGGGCGTAGGTTACATCATCCGTAGCGTCGTCGATAAAATAATGACACTTACAGATCGCATGACAATGCTGGCCCGCAAGGCGATCGGGCGATACAACAAGGTGAAAGAACCTACAGAGTCAATGTCTTGCACCACGGACTATTTGATGACAGAGAAGATAATTGAGCAAGCAGAACGAGCTTACGTCCCAAAACCCTATGCTGGCAAAGTAGTCATGTTTCGAGCACTGGATTCTGAAGATGGCGTAAGTGTCATCCTCGATCCGGAGCTAGGCTGGAAACCTTATCTCAAGGACGGTCTGACCATTTATGATGTACCGGGAGACCATCTCAGTATTTTACAGGAACCCAATGTCGGGGCGATCGGCAACCAAATCAAGCTATTGCTGGAGGAGGTAGTAGTGCAGAAGTAAAGTTTTTGGCATTCTTAATCCATATTCACACAGGGTTGCATCGAATTACATAATTCAAAAAAGTAGAACTACCCTCAATCAAGCCGGAAAAACATTTTTAAACTCTCTATTGCCAAATACTCTACCCTAACTCAATAGGCTTGGGTTAAAGATTTTTTACGGATAAGGTACGTAGTTGGGATTGAGCCTCCTTTATACCATTTTTTTAAAGTTATGACAGACTTTTGGAAACTAGGGAAAGCAGATAATTACAACGTCTTGTCGTCCTTTATCTCTATCGGATATGAAAGAAAAATGGTATTAGACATATAGAGAAAGGAGGCTCAAGCCCAACTACGTACCTCTCTCCCAACAATTAATCCACCCTGCTTTTTAAGGGGGGTTAGGGGGGATCGGTCTTAAGTGAACTGTATTGACTCCAATCCTCTTTCTTCTAGGTAGAGGTCGCCCTCAACTGTCAACTGTCAACTGTCAACTGTCAACTGAATCACCCTCTGCCGTTCATTTCACCAACAAAAAAAGAGGCGCGATCGCGCCTCTCAAATCTTTCATGCCAGAGTTCTAAACACTAACAGCAACTTTTGATTCTTTTGCAGTCAACTTCTCGTAAGTCGCCCGCATCTTCAATCCCACCAATACTTGGAACAAACCTGTTCCATTGTTGGAACCGGGATATTCGCGGTGCTGGAGCAACAGGTGAGTCAACTCGCCTTCATATTTCGCAGAAGTCTTGCTCAAGTGGCTTTCGATGTAAATCACTTCTTCGAGATTCTCGAACTGACCGTCTACTTCCAAAATCGAGACTTCGTGACCGTAGAAAGCATCTGGGCCGTAGTACATCTTAATTCCTGGATAGGAACAAGTCAGCTTGCGGCCACAAGGAATCCAGTTAATTGTCGAACCTTCGTCAAACAAATACGCAGGTTCAAAGTTGGCGATACCTTCGCGCTGGATCATTTGGACGCGCAGAACTTTCCGTTCTTTGTCATCTTTGATCAAGTTGGTCGGCAATACTTGAATTACCACGTCAGCATATTGCTTTTGTGGGTCGATGTAGGCTGTGAAATCCGGTTTGCGAGCATTGATCGCAAACAGCACGTCTTCGTAACGGTGGCCCCGTTCCGCCATGTCGCGCTGGATTTTCCAAGCAATTTTTACTTCGTCGCTGATGTCGAGGTAGACGCTGAAGTCGAGGAGATTTCTCACTCGCTCGTCGTAAAGGGGGTGCAGCCCCTCAATCACAATCACGTGATTCGGCTCTACCCGTTCAGGAGGATCGAGCAGACCGGTTTCGTGGTTGTAAATCGGCTTGTCTATTCCCCGACCTTCTTTGAGCGCTTTCATTTGCTCGGCCATCAGGTCAAAATTGTTCGCTCTCGGGTCAAGGGCGGTAATCCCTGTTTCCTTGCGCTGCTTGCGATCGAGACAATGATAGTCGTCAAGGCAGATTACAGTCACGAAATCTTCCCCGAACAAATCTGTCAATCGGCGCAAAAAAGTAGATTTTCCGCAACCGGAGTCTCCGGCTACGCCAATTAAAACCACGCGATCCGGCTTACTGGTCATAGTTTCCCTCTAACAAAATCACTGTTTACTAAGTAACTGAAGTCTAGATTCCACAAAATTTCAGCCCGCAGGTAGCTACAAGCAGGCTTTCTGCGGGTTTGCTACCCCGAGACGATCGAGCGCTCACCAGCATACAGCAGTCACTTGACTGCCTGCCCGGGAAGACCCAAGCAATCTTCAAGGCAAGAAATTAATACTAACTTTAGTGGTTAATCTTACCAGAATGCGTCCGCCCCCTACAAGCTCAACATCCAGATAGCTAAATCTTACTTTCAGCAAGACAGCATTTAAATTCTATATTTCTTGAGCCGTATTCCCATCACACCCTCTCCCCTTATCTCCCCCTCTCCCCCCTCTCCCCCGATCTCCCCATCGGACATCTCCCCAAATCAGAACGAGTTATCGGGGCAGATCCCCCGATCGGGTAAAATATTGGCAGTACGCAGACAACAATAGCTATAGGTCAATACCTGAATGTAGCCGGGCGAGACCAAGGGCGGCGATCGGCCAATCGGGAATTAGAGGCAGAGCGATCTCAACTTGACACTCCCGCCTGCGCGGCGAGGCCCAAAGATTCGCGCGGGCAAATTAGTCCAGGTGGCCTTAAGAAAAAAGTAAATTGAGTCTAACGTCACATTCTCTTTCTTTATAACTCTGTATCGTGAAGGACAAGCAACAAATGTACAGCCCAAGCATATCTGGTGTAGCGGCCAACTCAGAATCAGGCAGCCGCATCTTTGTTTACGAAGTGGAGGGTATGCGTCAGAGCACAGCAACTGACGAAACAAGTCACCCGATTCGCCGTAGCGGCAGCGTGTTTATCTCCGTGCCCTACGATCGCATGAATCAGGAAATGCGCAGAATTGCTCGCATGGGTGGCAAAATCGTCAGCATCCGCCCCTCAAACGGCGCTCCCGAAACTACTAATGGCAAAGTCGCACCAGAAGCAGGGCTACAGAGTCAGAAATCTGGAGAAAAAACTAAGCCCATGACTCAAGCCAAGGAAAAAGTTCAGGTTCCTGTTAACCTTTACAAGCCCGCCAATCCCTATATTGGCAAGTGTATTTCTACAGAAGAATTGGTCAGAGAAGGCGGCGACGGCACAGTCCGCCACGTCAAATTTGACATTTCCGGTGGCAATTTGCACTATCTCGAAGGTCAAAGTATCGGGATTATTCCCGATGGGACAGATAAAAACGGCAAACCTCACAAAATTCGGCTTTACTCGATCGCCTCCACCCGTCACGGCGACGATGTAGATGACAAAACGGTCTCCTTGTGCGTCCGCCGGCTGGAGTACAAACACCCGGAAACAGGCGAAAAAGTGTTCGGTGTGTGTTCGACTTTTCTCACCGGTTTGGAACCGGGGGCTGATGTCAAAATCACCGGCCCCGTAGGCAAGGAAATGTTGTTGCCCGAAGACGAAGATGCCACCGTGATTATGATGGCTACCGGTACGGGTATTGCTCCTTTCCGCGCTTATTTGTGGCGGATGTTCAAGGAAAATAATCCCGAATACAAATTCAAAGGTTTAGCTTGGCTGTTCTTTGGAGTTGCTTACACTCCCAACATTCTTTATAAAGAAGAGTTGGAGCAATTGCAGCGCGAATTCCCCGATAATTTCCGCTTGACTTATGCGATCAGCCGCGAGCAAAAGACTGCTGACGGCGGCAAGATGTACATTCAAAACCGGATTCAAGAGAACGCAGACCAACTGTGGGAATTGGTTCAAAAGCCGAAAACTCACACTTACATCTGCGGTTTGAAGGGCATGGAAGGCGGCATCGACGAAGGAATGTCTGCTGCATCTAGCAAGCACGGCATTGACTGGTCTGGCTATCAGAAACAGTTGAAGAAAGAACACCGCTGGCACGTTGAAACTTATTAATGTGTAGCCTGATTTAATTTGAATTGTAGGGCGGGCTTAGGCTCGCCCTATTTTTTTGGTGAAACAGTTTTCAGCTTTCAGGGGCAGATTCATACCAAATCCGGGTATAATACCCCCTTTATTCTTAAACCCGCAGGCGAGTGGGTTTTGTTTGTATAGCAGCGGTTTCAAGCGCGCCCGTCTTATCGGGGGTCACAAACCCGGATTTGGTATCACCAAATAAAAGTGTAAAATAGACAGTAAGCTCACCGAAAAAGGGAGATAACTGACATGGTTATAACTTCTACCCAAAAACTCACCTTTGAAGAATATCTGAACTATCAGGGAGAGTCAGGTGTTTGTTATGAATTATATCGGGGCAATCTAATCGAAATGCCAACACCTACAGCCATACATATCAAAATTTGTGAATTCTTGGTTTACCAGTTCCGGCGCTTCTTTGCAGCACACAACCTAGCTCTTGTTGCAATTGTGACTACCGCTGTCCGAACTGAGGAAAACTCTTCTCGCATTCCTGATGTGGTGATTTGCACTCAGCGTCTGTGGGAACAAGTCTGCGCGCAACCAGGTTCTGCCGTGCTGGACTTTGAAGAAAAACCGCTGTTAGTTATCGAAGTTACGAGTCAAAATTGGCGGGACGACTACATCCGCAAACGGGCAGAATATGACTTAATTGATATCCCTGAATATTGGATTGTAGACCCCACTAGACCGAAAATACGAGTATGCAGCCGTCCTGAAAATGAAACCAGTTATTCTCATCAAGAATTTTTGCCGGGAGAGCGAGTTCAGTCTGTGCAGTTCGCTGAATTTATTTTGTCGGTGAATCAAGTGCTAGCTCCGCCCCTAGTAGAAGATTTAATTCGAGAAGAACAAGCACGGCTACAGCAACTAGGACAGGAAAATTTGCAACTAGAACAGCAAAATGTGCAACTAGAACAGCAAGTTAATTCCGAAAGGCAGCGTGCCGAAAGATTGGCGCAGCGGCTTCGAGAAATGGGGGTAGATATAGATACAGAACTTTAAAATTGCCATCCAAAGTCTGGATGAATTCGTCAGATAGTGTCCGAAGATAAGAACCACAATCATATTGGTTCGTAGTGAGGACTTTAGTCCTTTATTTATGAGGACTAAAGTCCTCACTACGAACCGTTTTTATTACGAGGAATTTAGGATTTATGCGGACTAAAGTCCTCACTACGAACCGTTTTTATTACGAGGAATTT
>NZ_JAEQCI010000012.1:0-26198 GCF_020738565.1 Microcoleus sp. PH2017_12_PCY_D_A
CAATCAGGACTAAAGTCCTGACTACGAACCCATTTTATGGTTTGTAGTCAGGACTTTAGTTTTCTTCTTGTCTATGAGTCAATCAGGACTAAAGTCCTTACTACGAACCAATTTTATTGTGGATAATATCAAAGTGGTTAATCTAACAAGTCTGGTTCTCGGCGCACAATCATGTCATAAAGCGGTTGAAAGCTAAACCATCCCATGGGGTGGGATCCGACTTGTTGCTGTGTCAAACGCGCACATTCTGGCTTGATGAGAATGGGTTTTCCGGCTGCTTCCGCCATTAACTGCGCTTGACAAGAACGTTCCATTGCAATAAACCACCATGCTGCTTCATCTACTGTTTGACCTACTGTTAACAGTCCGTGATTTTGTAAAATAATCGCTTTTTTCTCACCTAAAGTTTTGGCGATGCGTTTAGCTTCTTCGATTTCCAAAACAACTCCGGTGTAATCGTCAAATAAAGCTTGGTCTTCATAAAATGAACAAGAATCTTGCGTCAGCGGGTCAAGAATCCGGCCGAGTGTTGACCAACTTTTGCCGTAGGGTGAATGGGCGTGGGCTGCTGCAATTACGTCGGGGCGGGCACTGTGCACTTGCGAATGAATGGCAAATGCTGCTTCGTTTACAGGTTTATTTCCTTCAACAACTTCGCCTTTGTGGTTGACTAAAATTAGGTCGCTGACTCGAATTAAACTAAAGTGCATTCCAAAGGAATTGACCCAGAAATGGTCTAGGTATTCGGGGTCTCGGACGGTGATGTGTCCGGCAATTCCTTCACTGAAACCAAAGCGACCAAATAATCTGAGCGCGGCGGCTAAACGCTGTTTGCGGTGGCGGCGTTCTTCTTCAATTGAGTTGAATGTTGGGGGTTGAAAAGTAACTTTTGGAACTTTTACTGCAATCATAAGCTGTTTGGTAATTAGTCAGTAGTCAGTAGTCAGTAGTCAGTAGTCAGTAGTCAGTAGTCAGTAGTCAGTAGTCATTAGTCATTAGTCATTAGTCAGTAGTCATTAGTCATTAGTCATTAGTCATTAGTCATTAGTCATTAGTCAGTAGTCATTAGTCATTAGTCATTAGTCATTACTTCTTGTTTTGATATTCACTCAGGCGAAGACCTGCGATGTTTTTGCAGTCGAAAGTTGCGTTGTTGCCGGGACGCCGTTCGATTAATTCGATGATTTGTCCTGCTGGATTTTTCAGAAACCACTGAGTTAATGAACCGTAGTTTAAAGGTTTATCTGAGAGGGGCTTGCAGTCTGTGTTTTGCCATATTGTAGCAGCATTCTGCACGTTTTCGACTCGAATTGCGACGTGGTGAACTGCTGCTAATCCTCTTTCTTGCTGGAAGCGGTTTTTTTGGTCGCCGGCTGCGTGGGGCGCATCTAATACTACTAAGCCGCCGGCTGGCATTAATAAGGTCATTAAATGCAGCCACAAATCCGAGGGAACATTGATGTTTTCCGAACAAAAGTTGATCGGGAATAAGTCGGGGCCTTCAACGGTTTTGGCGCCGAAGGGGCGAAAAGATTCGGCGTAGTTTTCGAGGGCGGTGCGGTTGGGAAATGTGATGACAAAGTGGTCTATGGATACTAATTCTCCGTACAGCTTTGTCTCAAAGGTCCAGGTTGTTAAAAATTCGGGAGTGATAAATTTGGGGTTGAATTCTAGCAAGCCATTGTTTTCGATGAAAGGTGAGTCAAGATGGCTGTCTAGGTTGTTGTCTAATTTTAGGGTTGGTAGATTCAAGTTTTTCATGTCTCTCACCCGATGTTAACTTTGCAAAATTGCGAATTTTGTCTGCCTGCTGAAGTTGACGCATATTTGGTGCGCCTAACTTCAAAAATAACACAAAATTTAATACTGGCAAGCCGATCGCCCGATCGCAAGTCCCAAACCTCGATCGATCGAAAATCGGCTTATTTGCCGATCGCAATTCCAGCCAACCACGCCGTAGTCCACGCACTTTGGAAGTTGAAACCGCCCGTCACGCCGTCGATATCCAAGATTTCGCCAGCAAAGAAAAGTCCGGGACAGCGGCGGCTTTCCATTGTCTTAAAATCCACTTCTTTGAGGCTGACACCGCCGCAGGTGACGAATTCTTCCTTAAATGCGCCTTTTCCTGAAATCTGATATTCGCCTTGGACGAGTTCAAGGAGGAGTTTATCGAGAATTTTGTTAGATAAGTCAGCCCAGCGTTTTTGCTCGTCAATGCCGATCGAACTTGTCAAACGTTCCCAGAGGCGGCGCGGCATCGGAAACGGACAGCTAGAGACGATTAATCGGTGCGACAACTGCGATTTGACACCCAGCAGTTGCTGCCGCAAAACCTCTGCATTGTACTGGGGAAGCCAATTAATCAGCACAGATGTTCGATAATGGCGATCGTGCAAAAATCTCGCACCCCAAGCCGAAAGTTTGAGTACAGCAGGCCCGCTGACACCCCAGTGAGTAATTAACAAAGGCCCGCTTTGTTCTAATTTTGCTCCCGCCAATTTCACCTTAGCATTCGGAACCGAAACTCCCGCTAAATCTTTGATTCTGCTGTCAGAAATATTAAAAGTAAATAGAGAAGGAACAGGAACTTCTACAGTATTACCTAACTCTTTTGCCCACTTAAAACCGGAGGGATTGCTGCCTGTCGCGAGCAAAATGCGATCCGACTGCAATTTTTCCCCGGATTTCAACTCTATTTCAAAGGCAGAATTTGGGGAATAAATAGATAATTTATCTGCTGCATTTGTGACTGTCGGGGCAGAGTTTCTAGAACTGCATTCCCCGGTGGAACCTGGGAACGAGTTTGACGAATCCTTCGATGCGGCTGCTAATTCTGTGGTTAATTTCTTGACTGAAACGACTGCATCGCCCGTGCGAATTTTTACGCCTGCATCCTCAGCAGCCCGGATCAAACAGTTAACAATTGTCTCCGAATCGTCTGTAATCGGAAACATTCGCCCGTCTGCTTCTGTTTTCAATTTCACGCCGTGACTGGCGAACCAGTCAACAGTATCGCGGGGTTGAAATCGAGTAAAAGCACCGCGCAGAGCTTTCCCTCCTCTGGGGTAATTCTGCACTAAAACACCGGGGTCAAAACAAGCATGAGTGACGTTGCAGCGCCCGCCGCCAGAGATGCGAACTTTTGCCAGGACTTGGCGGCCTGCTTCTAGTAAAGTGACGCGGGCTTGCGGGTAGGTTTTGGCGCAAGTAATTGCACTAAAAAAACCCGCTGCACCGCCGCCTATGACTGTAATTTTTAGCATTCGATCGGACAAATTTTTTCTCGCTTATTCTGGTTCAAAATCGGATTTTGCGACCCCGCAAGTGGGACAAACCCAATCGTCGGGGATATCTTCAAAGGCTGTACCGGGCGGTATGTCTCCGTCGGGGTCGCCTACTTCTGGATCGTAGACGTAATTGCAAACTGTACAAATGTATTTTTGCATTTGCTTTCCCAATTTTAGATTGTCAGCCTGTTGATTGTACTTGACAGGGCAACTTTGTGCAATACCAGAGGAATTAAATCTTTCACAATTCACAATGCACAATTATAAAATAGACAAGATTGTAACAATAAATAGGACGATGCTCAAAGCCATCCCACAATTTTTTTTTCTTGTGGGATGGCTTTGAGCATCGTCCCAAAATTTGATTAATATCATGTCCGGTCGATTACCATAACAAAAATGGATCGGGCGTGTGTAGGAAAGTCGGCAGCCGTATAGCGGACTGAAGTCCGCACTACGAACGAAGAGTTTAAGAGCGGACTGAAGTCCGCACTACGAACCTTACAGCCGTATAGCGGACTGAAGTCCGCACTACGAACCTTACTTATTGCGGTCACTCGACCGGACATGATATCAAAGGAATTTGGCAATTTTGTCTATTTTATAATCTAAACTCTCAAATATTACAAGCCTCTAAAACTTCGGTTTTAGAGGCTGCATTCTATCTTTTATTAGTTTACCACTGTCAGGGGACTAGACTTTTGCTAAAGGCTTAGTCCAAACGCCACTTTCATCTTCTTCGTACTCCTTGTGAATGGCGTCCCAAGCGGTGTGTTCTGCTTGGATCGAGTCGTTGCTTTCGTCAAATGCGCTGTTGTAGGATTCCATAAAGGTTTTTTGTGCTGCTTCCGACAGGTGCGATCGCACTTCGGGAGACAAGTCAGCCGGACTGTTGCAGCGACCTTTTACAGCGCGCGGTAGGGTCATTTCGCTAACTGAAACTTCTTCGCCGCCTGCGCTTTCTAGCAAGAGTTGAAATTCGCCCGATTTATCTGCGGGAACTTCGGCCATCACGAGAAATTCGCCTGCTTCGACGCGGGTTTGATAGATAGTTGCTTTGTCTTCGGGCATTCCCAAAGCGACTAATGCCGAAACTAAGCCCGCACCGGCCGAACCTGCGATCGCGCCGCTAGCTGCACCCAACAGTACAGCACCCAGCGGACCTGCGGATACTACTGCACCGACAAAGGGGATAAACAGCACGCCGACGCCGGTTAGCAAGCCCAAAAAAGAACCGAATAAGGAACCAAAAATCGCGCCGCTTCTCAGGCCTCCTAAAATCACATCTTTTTTAGTCAGAAAGCCGGCAATTTTAGTTTTGGACTGAAAGTTTTTGCCCATGACTGAGATGTGGTCGCGGGAGACTCCGCGATCGAGCAACCGCCGAATTACGCCGTCTAATTGTTCTTCTTCTTTAAATACGGCTGAAACTGTGCGTTCTGCTAGATATTCCTCTGCCATTGTTCCTCCTTGATGGTTTGTCAATTATTTATGCTTGTTTTTAGTATATGAGGACACTGTAGGGCGATCGCATCGATCTTGAGATAGAGGTCGAGCGACTGCTGGTAGATGGAGTCTATATCAAAGGGGTTAAAGAGGCTGGTAGTTTCCGGTGCGAGCGGTTATTTTAGGCTTTTATTCAGATCTAATGTACTCGGCTAGAAATACCAATTGATCGATCATTTCTTCGGCTGACTTAGCAGCAATCAAGTTGAAAAAACCCCGCAACTGCTCGCCAATCGAGTACCGCTGTTGAACACCCATAATAATTCCAGCATGACCGATATCTTCGGAAATAAAGGTACTGTGCAAACGACAAAAATCTTTAGTGTTGAAACTGTATATGGCACGCCCTTGCTCTGCTGCCCAGATGAGTTGTTCCTCATCTGAACAGCTAAGCTTGTTAGCGTCCGAGGTAGTTATCACGTCTACACCAGAAGTTCGCAGAGCGAGTATCAGCGAGCGTTGGAGAATATCCTCATCCATGTATAAACAAATTCGGCTCACGATAGCTTACCTGCCATATATTCTGCTTCCAAACGGTCATACTCTTCATAGTAAGCTGCTATGGATGCGTCCGTTGCTTCCTTGTTCGCGTAATAGTAAGTGAGCGCTGCATAAATTTGTGCTAAAGTCAAGTGCGGTATTTCATCAATGATTTGTTGTGGAGTCATCCCGGCATTAAAATCAATAGCAATGTTTTCTACTGTAATTCTAGTTCCTGCAATTCGCGGGCGGCCGCCGCAAGTTCCCGGCGTGCGGACAATTAACGTTCCTATCTCAACAGCAGTTGTCATATTTACCTCGATTGAGTTAACTTTATTGTATTGTAGCGCAGCTTCATTTCTACCCGATCGCACTTTCGCAACATTAACCAATGCCACTAGCACCTTTGTTTCCTGTCGTTCATCCCATTCTCAAAACAGCTTTTCCCAGATGCCTGTGGACGGGAGATATCAACAGCCGAGAAATTGCCCTAACATTTGACGACGGGCCGCACCGGCACCACACACCTCAACTGCTAAAAGTTTTAGATAAATACGACATCAAAGCGAGTTTTTTCTGGCTGGGATTTTGCGTTGACAGGCATCCAGAAACGGCTAAAGAAGTGTGCGATCGCGGACACTGGATCGGCCTCCACGGCTACCAGCACGTATCCTTTGCCAAACTCAAAACCCACGAACTAAAACAAAGTTTAGCAGACACGCAAAAAGCCATTAGCAAAGCTTGCGATTTAGACCCAAAATTAATCCGCGACGTGCGCCCGCCAAACGGCATTTTTACGCCGCGAACATTAGAGTTATTGCAACAGTGGGAATATCGCCCCGTAATGTGGAGTGTTGTCCCGGAAGATTGGGTGCGGCCTGGGGTGAAAAAAGTTATGAATCGTGTCGTGCAGCAAACAGAAAACGGTTCAATTATTGTACTGCACGACGGTTATTGCGGCGGCGAAGATGTGGCGACTTCTGCTGATAAAATTATTCCATTGCTGTTGTATAAAGGTTACAAGTTTGTAACAATCGATCGCCTGTGGCAACAAATTTCTGCCTGATTGCTTAGCGTGCGATCGCAAGCATTGCAATCGCCAAGGTTTAAAATTGCTTCGCTTCGACTCGGGATCGCGGCGCGGCTGTGAATGCAGAAATCCTGAGCATGTTAACAGAAACAGGGTAGAATACCTGATATTGTATAAGATTTGCTTCGGTTTCGATCGCAAACAAAGCAAGTAGAGGAGGCTGTGGTATGGTTCGATCGCACAAACGTCAAGCTGTCATCGCTTTAGTGGTAGCCCTGGGGATAATCATCGGCAATTTAGTATTTCCAGACCTGAATGTAGCGCCGGCATTTGCGGAAGCCAAATTTAAAGATGTTAAAGACCATTGGGCCCAAGCCTGCATAGAAGAATTAGCCGAGAAAAAAATCATCAGCGGCTACTACGAAGACGGCACTTTTCGCCCGAACCGCCCCGTCAGCCGCGCTGAGTTTGCGGCGATGCTGCGGAGGGCTTTTCCCGATGCAAAAACCGTCCGCAATCCGATCGACTTTGCAGATATTCCCACGAACTACTGGGGTTATAAACCAATTCGAGAAGCTTATCAGACGGGTTTTTTATCCGGATACAGCGGCAGTATTTTTAACGCGACTTTGAACATTCCCCGCTGGCAGGTTTTGGTAGCCCTAAGCAGCGGCTTGAAATATACGCCTGCTGGTTCAGCGCCTGAGATTTTGAATGCGACTTTTGAAGATGCGCGAGACATTCCCGAATTGGCCAGAAATGCGATCGCCGCCGCCGCCGAAAAACAACTTGTGGTCAACTATCCCGCCGTCAAACAGCTAGAACCGACACGCAATGCTACTCGCGCCGAAGTAGCAACTTTTCTGTGTCAGGCGATCGCCAAACCCGGCAAAACAGCCTTAGTTCCCTCGCAATACATCGCGCAAGTTCCCCCGGATATCGGCCCGCCGAGAACCACAGAAATCTCGGAGTCGGAGAAAGTTCTGGCAGAAGTTTCTTTTGTCAAAGAAGCAGAAAATGCTAAAAATATCCGCATCAAAATCATCCGCAACGGTCAAAGTTTATTAGAAGAACCAGTGCTGATTCCGACTCGTTCTCTAGCAGACAATCCCGACAAAAAAGCCAGCGAGGAAGTATCGGAAGGGCGTTTGTTATCGGTGCGAATCCGCGATTTGGACGGCGACAAGGAACCGGAAGTGCTGGCAGATTTAGTCTCAATTAACAGCGGCGTCCGCTGCTGCAATTATTCGTTTATTTACCGCTACGACTCAGCCGCGAAGAAATACACTCACATCAAGCATTTCTGGGGCAATGTGAGCTACGAAATTGTCGATTTTGGCAAAAATGATATCCCGGAGTTCAAGAGTCTAGACGGGCGATTTGCGGAGGCTTTTACAAATTATGCGGATTCTCGGTTGCCGCTGCAAATTTGGCAGTACCGCCCAGGTAAAATGGAAGATGTTACCAAGCAGTATCTCGTGGAAGTATACACGAATGGTGCTGAGTTGTGGCTGGAATCTCGGAAGCGATCGAGCGAAGATGCAGAGGTGAAAGGGGTGTTGGCGGCTTTCATGGCGAGCAAGTATGTGGCGGGCCAGGAGGCGGAAGGTTGGCGGTTATTGGAGGGGGTTTATCAAGGGCGCGATCGCACTCAATTCTTTGGGAAGTTGCGCGAGTTTTTGGTGAGCACGGGTTATGCGAGTAAGTAGGTTTGGATTTTTTTAACCGCAGATGAACGCGGATAGTCCGGCAGGGGTTGAAACCCCTGCCTCAAAGCTAAAGTCCTCGCTATGAGGACTGAGAAGAAGAATTGTCAACTGATTAGTCCTCTTTAGAGGACTTTAGCTATTAGCCAGGGGTTTAAACCCCTGGCGGACTGGACTGAAGTGAAGTGATTTGATATAATTCCTCTAGTTTTTACCAGCTAAATTCCCTGTTCAAATATTCGGCTAATTCTAGATTGTGCGGCTGAAAATACTGGCGCAGTCGCTGACAGACAACATCATCCGCAGGCTGATAATTTCCACTGTTATATTGTTTGTAATCGCTGAGTTGATAATCTGGCAAATCTAAAAAATCAAAAACTTGTTTTAGTGTCGCCGCCGGATTTGTATAAAATTCTTCACTCTGCAATATTAAAAACTGTTCCCTGGGAAAAAGATTCATCCACTGTTTGAGGCTGCAAGCATAAAGACTTTTGTAAATGTAGTGACAATCTTTCCAATAACTTTTATCTGCTAAACTTGTTTCGGTAGCACCTGCGAGCAATTGCAACTCGGCACCGATCGCCTTTTCAAACGTCCTGCATTCCGTACCGCGCCTCACCAGCATTTGATAGTGCGAAAAAGCGCGAACGACAGGATTTCGCAAAATCGCAATCAGCTTGATTTTTGGCAAACATCCGTGCAATCTTGACGCAGCTAGGGGGTGAGTCAGATAAGTCGGAGTTGCTTCTCCTGTCAAAAAATGGTGCGCGTCTATTGGCGGGGGAAAGTGCGCTTGATACCAAGCTAATCCTTTGTTGAAATGTTCGGAAAAGAAACAGATTTCTTTATTGGCTGCGGGTAAAATCTGAGGGTGTGCAGTGATATATTTGTACAGAGAAGTTGTGCCGCACCTCGGAGAACCGATGATGATGAAATCGGGTTCGCGCAATTGGGTTGAATTCCATTCTACTTGAGACAATTCCGGGCGAGATGCTACAGTTTGCAAGCGGACTGCGGTTTGAAAAAGGGATCTCGACTCCTGGATTTTTCCCTGCTTGCTGAGCGCCACAGCCAAGTTAATGTAGGCTAAGGGGAAATTTGGCAAAATCTCGATAACTTCGCGGTAAAGAGCCACCAAACCGTCAATGAGAGGAGAATCTTTGGGGAGGGGCGCGTACATTAATGGGAAGTAAGCGGCGGTAAAGTTTGGTTGCAGGAGAATGGCTTTTTGGTGACAGGCGACGGCTGCGGCAATTTGCCCGTTTTGTTGCAGGGCTTTTCCTAAA
This sequence comes from Microcoleus sp. PH2017_12_PCY_D_A, assembly GCF_020738565.1. NCBI lineage: Bacteria > Bacillati > Cyanobacteriota > Cyanophyceae > Oscillatoriales > Microcoleaceae > Microcoleus > Microcoleus sp. PH2017_12_PCY_D_A. Next base: position 9,296 of record NZ_JAEQCI010000012.1, read on the forward strand.
TCGTGGTAAGCTGAGGGCGAATTGGGATTTTGGACGATCGCATTTTCGTAAAGCGCGATCGACTGTTGCAATTTTTCGCGATCGTTGAAGCTATTCTGCATTTAAATTGTATTTTAATAAACAATCAAATTATTGTGGGGTAGGCTTTGAGCATCTCCCGAAATATGCAATTTTCCCCCATTGTTTTGGGTAGGTGTAAAATTGGGGCAAAACTCATGCTGGAATCCTGTAATAACCGCGCATCATCACCTTAACATCCAAATGCTTCATATCTGCCGTAGAAGCATCGTGAATCATATTTTCAGTCGGTGCAATATAAGCCTCGCCCGGTGCAATTCTCAGCTTCACCACCGGATATTCCCCATAGCGCTGCATAAACTCATAAGTTAACTGTCGCGTCCAAGGTTTCCCAACATCGGAATCAGAACCTCCCAGCATTTCAAAAATGTCCATCTCAGTCAAATTGACAAACAAAAAATAACGGCTATCCCGCCCTAAATTCACGCAAATCCGATTAGTAGCCTCTTGCTTTTTAGCCAGCGGCAGATTGTCCCAACTATCAGTATGCAAACCGTTGCGACAACCGCGTTTGTTATCAATTGTCGCCGTACTCAATCCCGGCTGTCGGCCTCCCATACCGCTGATAACTGGCGGCGAATCCGACAGACAAAAAGGCTTAAAATAGTCAATTAGTCGATCGAGTATCTGTCCGCATTTTTCCTGAGATTTAAACTCAGCCACCTGTAGGGGAGTGGTTAGCGAAGGGATACCGGAAGCAGCCAACAAAGCCAAAACATCCGCAGGTAAACGCACAATTCCGACACCCGAATAGCGGGGCGGCGGTTCATCAGCCCAAAGCAGGGTTGACTCTGCGGGCGTCGGTTCCCTCCAAGGTTCTTTCGGCATAAAAGCACCTTCACAATACTGAAGGCGATCGGGCGAAGTGTCAACAGCTAGCTGCGTACCCGAACTCAGCCACACTCGGGGAATTGTGCACTCTTTTGTAGTTTCTAACTCCCGATTTTGACAGCGATAAATTACTATACTTTGACGGAGATTGCACATTATTTAATATTGCTCAATCGCACTTACTAAAAACCCGTTCGTAGTAAGGAATTTAGTCCTTTCTTCTCTGTTTGAGGACTTAGGCAAAAAGTAGTTTGACTTGCTACTTATAGCGGTAAGGTGCGCAGTGCGCACCCTACATATATACTAATTTTTACACTTTAGCAATCTTGCCTAATGAGTGCAATGCGTGCAGTGAGTGCAGTGAGAACACATCGCCCCAACCTCAAACCCTTCAGCATTGGGAAACTGCCAGAGAGTTTGTGTTAAAGTTGTGCGATCGACATTTTGGCGAGGAACCGAAGAAAGAGTCAAGACACGGGCTTCGTCGTCTGTACTTTCCACCAAAATTTCGCCCTCAGCAACCTTAATTGCATCTCGGTGCAAAATGCTGATTCCGAACATTCCAGTCATTCCCAATTCTGACAGTTTACCCGCAATTTCATTCAGGAATTCCGAGTTATTGACAACAGCTTCTGACCGTTCAACTGCTGCCGACACAGCTTCAGTAACGCGGACAAATTCTAAGGGAAACCAAACCCATTCGCCTGATGCTTGATTTTGTTCCACCTTCCACATATAAGGAATAGCATCGCCGTATTCTGCGGTTGGCTTAACATAAGCATTGTTGCCATCAAACTCTTCAACCAACCTCTCGTTATCCGAGAGGTCAAAGTGTTTGTGAAGCAAGCAGATACCAACCTGTTTTTGCAAGCCGTGACTGCGGATGATAGCACCGAGTTCGGTCATGTTGTCTTGGGCTTGTTCCAGTAGGTCTCTTGCCGTAAAAAAATGCTCTAAAGTATCGAAAACATCTGGCTTGTAAGATGTCAGCATACAGGTTTAGGTTCCTTCTAAATATTCACTAAGTAGACGATATTTAACTTTTGCTCAAATGTCAACTAATTGCTCGCTATTCGCAGATTAATCTTTCTTATGCGTGAATATACTAGGATGTTATGAAAAAATACCAAAACCTGTTGCTGTTTTAGAGCCTAAGCTAAAATAAATATAAAATATCAGATCTAAAATCACTTAAAATGGTATATTCACCTGCTCCTTGGCGCCTGCAAGGTTATGCTGTTCAGACTTTGCAATTGGTAGATGTAGCACGAGTGCGCCCCTTGGTTCCCTCTGAGTTAGAAATTGTCTGTTTATTGCCAGGAAAAACGCTAGGTGGCATTTATATATCCTCCTACGGGCTGGGTTCCGTGATGGAGTACAATGAGTTAATTGTAGTTAGCGCGATCGCCAGTAATGCAGGAAAATGGGGCGCTTGGATTTCGCACATCTACGTAGACAACCCTAACTCAGTAGCTGGCGGGCGCGAAATTTGGGGACTTCCTAAAGAATTAGCTCAATTTAGTTGGGAAGGCAGCGATTCACTAAAAGCCTCACCGCTAGGCTACCGCGTCACAGTTAGCCAAGGAAATCTGCAACTGTGCAGTCTCAATTACAGCAAACAAAGTTTTGGATTTCCCCTACCTTTGAGCGGAAATGTTTTTAGCGCCGATCGCAGCAATTTGCTAATGTTTAAAGGAGAGTTCCAGTCTCGCATCGGCTTGATTAAAGGCGAAGTAGAAATACCTGAAGAGAGTCATTTTGCCAGTTTAAACTTAGGTCAACCATTGCTCACAGTTGGCTGCGAAGATATGCGTTTAATTGCAGGTGCGCCGGAAGTTGTGGGGAACATAGCTGCTGAATTCAGTTATTAGCTAGAATTTGTAGGTGCGCACTGCGCACCTTACTCAACTCAAATTAAATGCCAGCGCCCGGAGCGGCCCCGGCACCCATTTCTAAAACTGTACCGCGCAGGAAATCAATTTGCTGTTGAAAGTCCATGCCCTGAATCTTTCCTAATAAAGCTTTTCCAGCTTCGGGAAGTTGATAGTCGGGAGGGACGGGAATAATTGTTCCTTCATCCATTCCTACTGCCAGGAAATACCAAAAAGCCAGCTTGGTTTCCGGGCTCATCGAGCCGTACATCCGGCTGATTTCAGTATTGGCTTTTGAGGCAATGTCGCGCATTACTTGCAGTTGTTCCTCGTGGGGCAGCGGCTTGACTTGATCGAACAAACCCTGAGCAATTTCGGAACCGGAAGCACCGGGAGCCGCTGGCGTGATTGACTTGCCCATTTCGGTGTAAACAAACCACAGCAAACCTAATTGGTCGTCTACACTCAAGCTCTGAATATCTACTTTTCCTTGGTCGTAAGCACCGGCAGTAGTAAATGTCATTGAAGCCTCCAAAATAATATCTATTGCTCAGTTTTCTTAGGGCGAAAACTTGTTTTGCGACTTAATGAAAGTTAGCGAATAAATACCTAGGCTAGAATCTTGCTTAAGGTAGAGATGATCCCCGACCGTAATTAAAGATTGATGTGAGGAATCTGCTAGAAAAGTTACAACTAAAGGAGGATGCGATATGTCTCAGGTCAATTACTTTGAAATCGTAAGGTTTGTAGTGAGGACTTCAGTCCTTCTTAATTTTTGCGGACTGAAGTCAGGTTTGTAGTGAGGACTTCAGTCCTTCTTAATTTTTGCGGACTAAAGTCCTCACTACAAACCTTAGTTGTAATCAAGGTTCGTAGTATTTGTAGGGTGTGTCGCTTGCGAACAATCCCTTGCATTCAATCGATAATATCGTGGGGACGCACCTTTTATCAAAATAGTGGTACACAACAATTGTTGGACGAGATTTTTACGCAAGGCTGTTTCCACGATGCGGCCCATGTTTAAGGTGCGTCGCCCTAATATTGTCGATTGAATGCAAGGGCTTTTTCGAGCGACGCACCCTACGAATACTGCTTAATTTTTGCGGACTAAAGTCCTCACTACGAACCTTTTTTTCCGTTGGAACCGAGAGCGTAGGATTTCAAAGAAAATAGGCTGGCACACAGCCAGCCTAGAATCAGGAGAACTTTAATTGAAACTTGTGGAAATTCTAGCTAAACAAACCCGAAATACCGCCGACTGCTATTGCTCCAGCCAAAGCCGAAACCACTACAGAAGTTAGAGCCGTACCGAACAGCCACCAAGCAGCAGTTGCGGCGGCTTCCCGCGCATCTTCTGCTTGCTGCTTGGTCTTGTTCTTGAGCTCTTTAATGCGTTTTTTGGCTTCATCTTGCAGGCGTTCGGCGCGCAATATAACGCTGTCCCGGGCTCCTTCCATTTGGTCAACAATTCGGTGAGCGTCTGTCTCGGAAATGTCGGAACGAGAACTCAGCAGCGCTACTAAGGTACCGCGATCGAATTCACCCAAACGCTGTTTAATCGCGTCAAATCCGGCCTGTGGATCGTCAAATACTTTGCGGAAGTCGCGCTTGATTCCTTCGTAGTTGAGCTCTGGCCGATCGAGCGAATTGAGGTAATCCCGGATTTTTGAGAAAATACCGTCAATTGTTGACTGGAACTTGTCTTGTACCATTTGAATTTGTTCGACAAACTCGTTGCGGACAGATTCAATACGATCGGCAATTTGGTTCGCTTCCTCTTCGGAGATGTCTTCCCGCTGGGACAGCAAGGCTACCAAAGTACCGCGATCGAAGTGCTTCAGCCGATCGCCCAAACTTTGCATCCCCGCTCCCGGCTCGCTAAACAGCAACTGCAAATCGCGCTTGATACCGTCAGGATTGAGTTCTTCCTTGTCGGTATTCCGCAAGTAATTTTCCAAACTTCCTTGGAAATCCTGGACAGTTTTTTGAGCGCGAGATGCCAAGCGGCGGGGCGATTTCACGATGCTGCGAATTGAATCTTGCACGCGATCGATCGTCCGCTCGATCTGTTCTTCGCTCAAATCTTCCCGCTGCGAAAGCAACTTGACCAAGGTTTCGCGATCGACCTGAGACAGTCTTTCCCGCAGCGCCAAGGCACCTTCTTTCGGATTTTCAAACAATTTGGTCAAATCCCGATTGATGCCTTCAGGATCCAGTTCTTCCAGGTTAGTATTCCGCAGGTACTCGCCAATTTTTGCAGTAATTTCTTCGTACTGCTGCTTAGCTTTATCCGCAACAATTTGCGGCGCGTGGATAATGTTGTCGCGCACGGATTCGATTTTGTCGATCGCCCCATTTACCTGTTCTTCGCTGAGATCTTGGCGCTGCGACAGCAGTTGCACCAGCGTATCGCGATCGAATTGAGACAAGCGTTCTCTCAGCGCTTTCAAGCCTGCTTGCGGGTCGCTTAACAGCGTTTGAAACTCGCGCTCGATCGCTTCAGGATTGAGTTCTTCCTTGTTAGTATTGCGGAGATACTCTTCTACCCTTTGGCGTACTTCTTGCGCTTTCGATTTCGCTTGCTCTTGCAATTCTTGAGCTTTGGAAATTACGCGATCGCGCGAACTTTCGAGCCGCCCGATTAACTGATCCGCTTCCTCGGGGCTAAAATCCTCGCGCTGGCCGAGCAATTGTACCAGAGTATCGCGATCGAATTGTGACAGGCGATCGCGCAACGCCTCAAAACCAGCATCGCGATCTTCCAACAGCGCTTGGAAGTCCTTCTCGATACCTTCAGGATTCAATTCTTCCTTACCAGTCGATCGCAAATAATTCTCAATCCGGCTCCGCAAATCCTGAGACTGTTCCTCACCAGCAGCAGCTTGCACAATTTCCAAAACTTCTTGGCGCACGCTTTCAAGCTGTTCGGCAATTTCCCTCGCCTGTTCCTGACTGAAGCCCTCGCGGCGGCCCAGAATCCCTACAAAATAATCGGGATTAAACATCTCTAACTGGCGCAAAACTGCTCCCGGAGAAGCTTCGGGATCGTAAATAACATCCCTAAATTCCTGCTTGATAGTTTCTCGGTTGAGATGCCAAGGTTGAGTATTCAGCAAGTAATTTTCCACATCAGCCTTAGCTGTATTGAAAGGCAGCGCAGGCACTTTATCGCCCACCTTAGAAGCCAAAGACTTAGCTTGTTCCGTCCCTTTTGCAGTCAGTTGCTGCAACTGACCAGAGATTTTTTCCACATCCAAATCCGACAAATCCGTCCGCGACAAAACAGTGCCGACAAGAGCTTCCACACCCAACTGCATCGCGCGCTTCATGTCGCTGCTGGATTCTGATTTGTTTTCCCGAGTTTCCAGAATTTGAGATAGCTTGGCGTTGAGTTCATCAGACTTCAGCAAATCTGGAGCCGCAAATTTAAGAAAATCAATCAATTCTAAATTCGGGTCTTTCTTGTCTTGCTGCTTCCCGAAGGTTTGCTTCCAAACACCTTCGAGTTGGTCGGCAACTTGATTTACTTCCTGTTGAGAAAAGTCTGTGCGGCTGCTAATTAAATCCACAAAAGTTTGGCGGTTAACATTCTTCAGAACGTCGCTTCCCGCAAGAGATTTGATATCAGTATCGCCCAGCAACTTTTCAAATTGACCGCGAATTTCCTTAACATCCAGCTTCGGTAACTGCAAAGAACCGACATAATCTTGGATGGTTTCGCGAATGCTGTCCGGGTCTACAGCCGAGCTCAATTCGCGGCGGACAGCAGCCACAGATGCCTCTACAGTGTTGACCATTTGGTCGCTGGCCATCTTGCCGCCGATCGCGGAACCAGCAGTACCCATGACACCTTGAATGCCGGAAAAAGCAGTTTTGATCAAGGAACCGATCGTGGAACTGACGGCGCTAGAACCCAGCCATACCAGCGTTAAAAAGTACGCCGACCAAATGACCACACCAATAATTGCCGCGCCGTCTACCGAGGCAATTGAAGTTAGTTTGACTGCCAGAAAACAAGCTAAAAATAAAGCTATGTTAACTGTGACTAAAATCCAACCGCCGACTAAGCCTTCGATCTTGCGAACTTTAGTGCCAAAAGTTTCGGACTCATCATCGTCATCGTCGGGCAAAGCCTCGTCCCAGTTGGAGATTTTGGCGGCGATCGAGAAATTTGTTAACAGGAATTGGAAGCCAAAAGCCATGATGACTCCGGCGATTAATGCCACAAAGAACTGAGGGCTCAGAAACATCAGCCCTCCGAGATCGGGGTGGTCAAACGGGACATCTATTTCTATTGGCATTTGAGCAATATTGAATTGGGGACTGTACAGCGACATGAATAACTCGCTTTCAAACATAAATTACCTCCTAAAGTTTGATGCCGAATTAGGCATATTGAAATCAGCCCCTAACTGTTAAGTAGGGGAATTGGGACTTTTTAGATCGTGGTTTGTTTCGTCAGGCTTTATCTTACAGAAGCCTTGATTCGTGCAATCCGGATGAGTAGTAAATCTGTTCTCTAGTTATGTCATCCTTACTGCTGATTATGGCTCTTGAAGCTGAAGAATAAATCCGTCTAAAGTCAGAAATGGGTTTTTTTGCGAGTGGTAGCAGCAGAGTTCGCCCAAAAAAGGCAAGTTTGAGGCGGGGGCGATGGCTACCCATTATCAATACGAATAAAGTGCGATGCGGTGTACCTTAGAATGGTGAATTAAATAATTTACATAAACCTGTGGGATGGGCGTCTCGCCCGTCCCTTATAGACGGGCGAGACGCCCATCCCACAAGAACAATCAAAATTGCAGGTTATTTAATTCTCATTCCTCAGATATCGTAAAGTGCGCTACCGAGTTAGGATTCCGTTTGATTTTCCGGCAGAAAACTAGCTAGTAATTCGGGGCGATCGAGCTGCATACTCAGTCGTATCATTTCAAGAGGTTCTAGTTGAATCAAAGGCTCAATTATTTGGGCTAATTCTTCATCGATTTCGCCAAATCTTACTTGTAATATACCCTCAAGAGTCTCGCGTTTAATTTGCTGAATACCTTGCTCGATACCTTGCTGAATACCTTGCTGAATACCTTGGTCGATACCTTGCTGAATAACTTGCTGAATACCTTGGTCGATACCTTGCTGAATACCTTGCTCGATACCTCGCTGAGTTGCTTCTTCAAGTCGTTGCAAATAGAGCGGTGACAGTTCCATAATTAACTCCGGATTTTCTCGACAATAAATAATAAAATGATTTAGCGCACCCTACAGATTGTAAAGTGCGCTGCTGAGTCATGATTGCGATTGATTTTTTTGTTCAAAATGAGCTAGCAATTCAGAGCGATCGAGCTGCATCATCAGCCGCGCAATCTCGATGGGTTCTAGTTGAATCAAAGGCTCGATTATTTGGGCTAATTCTTCATCAATCTCACTAAATTTTGCTTGTAGCAGATTCTCAACCATCAGGCGTTGAGCGCGCTGCATACCTTGCTGCATACCTTGCTGAATACCTTGCTGCATACCTTGCTGCATACCGCGCTGAGTTGCATCTTCAATTCGTTGCAAATAGAGGGGTGACAGTTCCATAATTAACTCCCGATCTTCTCGATCTGTGTCTTGGCGGACTTCTAAAATCGTTCGCAAGTTGTACAACAATTCTAGCGCGTTCAACCGAAAGACATTATCAGACGGTAATTCTCTCAATTCGGCAATAGCTTGCTTTTGGACGTTTCCCTTCCCCAAAACCCTCAGCCACAGCGTTTCGGGAGTGCGGGGGAGTTGGTGAATAGCAACGATCGCTGCTTTCAGAGACACATTCAAAAAATAAACTCCGCTTACCCAATTTTCAGGTTCAGAAGTCGCCCCAAATCCAGCTAGCATCGCGTCGGAAACAGTCGGCGACAGTATCCAGAGTTGGGGTAAATCAGCCTCTGCAATCCGGGTATTATCTCTAGTGGCGACTCGTTCATATTCGGCGTGGACATCAAAGAGTTTTCCCAGACAACTGCGAATTTCTCCGGTTTGTACTGGACTGCGGAATGGTTCAATTACAGCGGGTTTTGCTGCGATTTGACCCAGAATGCCGAGGGCTGTTGGTTCGACATCAGGTTCGGCTTTCGGGGCAAAGAAAACGTCAATCTGCCTCACTTCTCCAGCAATGTCATGGCTGGTTTCGACTTTGCCGAGAGGCGTTAATAGTTCTTTGAGATATTGTTTTGCGAATTGATCGTGAATAAATCTGGTCATGATAATTATCAGCTATAAACTGTTTAAAAACCTCGCTACCAACTGTCAAGTGTCAACTATCAACTATCAACTATCAACTGTCAACTGTCAACTGTTTGCAGCATTTACCCTCACAGTTGCGCCGGCTGCGAATGCAGCCGTACTCCTCAAAACGTTCGCTGTGTTTGCGAACAGTAGGATAGGCTACCAAATGTAAAGGAATTCCGATTAGTTTGTACAGCAATCTACCAGCAGCATGAAGAATATCCCAAATTTCGCTCAAATTAGGCTCTCGAACAAATTCTCCTATTTCATCTTTTAGGGCTACCCACTGAGATTGCAGAGTAGGATTGTGACAATTATCAAATGCTGTCATACCTTTTTGATAATTTTTCCAAATTTTATTCATAGATTTAATCAAATCAGGCTGAGTTCTGATAATATCAGAAGTTAATCTGAGATGACAATTATCCGGTATTTTAAGGAAATCAGCCAATGCGACTCTCTCAAATGCTTTTCGTCACCCTGCGGGAAGACCCCGCAGAAGCAGAAATTCCCAGCCACAAACTATTACTCCGTGCTGGATACATCCGGCGCATCGGTAGCGGCATTTACGCTTATCTGCCTTTGATGTGGCGAGTTCTCAAAAAAGTCTCTCAAATTGTGCGGGAAGAAATGGACGCTACCGGCGCTCAAGAATGCCTCCTCCCGCAACTGCAACCTGCCGATTTGTGGCGGGAATCGGGCCGCTGGGATACCTACACTCAAGCTGAAGGTATTATGTTTGCTATGACTGACAGGCAGCAGCGAGAAGTGGGACTGGGGCCGACTCACGAAGAGGTAATTACTACAATTGCTAAGGATATGATTCGTTCCTATCGGCAATTGCCCGTACATCTCTATCAAATTCAAACTAAGTTTCGCGATGAAATTCGCCCGCGTTTTGGGTTGATGCGCGGTCGCGAATTTATTATGAAAGATGGCTATTCTTTCCACACTAGCGAAGAAAGCTTGAAGAAAACTTATCAGGATATGGCTCAAGCTTACAGCAATATGCTGCGCCGCTCGGGCTTGGAATTCCGAGCGGTAGATGCTGATTCTGGTGCGATTGGCGGCTCTGGTTCTCAAGAGTTTATGGTGCTGGCAGAAGCGGGGGAGGATGAAGTTCTCTATACTGAAGATGGTCAGTATGCTGCTAATGTGGAGAAGGCTGTGTCGATGCCTGCTGATGCCCAAGTTTCGCCTTTTGCAAGTTTTGAAAAGCGGGAAACGCCGGGGACTGAAACAATTGATAAACTTTGCAAATTTTTGAAGTGTTCTCCGACCCAAGTTGTTAAAAATGTGCTTTATCAGGCTGTTTATGATAATGGCACGACTGTCTTGGTGTTGGTAAGCATTCGCGGCGACCAAGATGTGAATCAGGTAAAGTTGTTGAATGAGTTGACAAAGTTAGCTGGCAATTATCAAGCTAAAACTGTTTTGTTTTTGACGGTTCCTGATGCGGAAGCTCAGCAAAAATGGGCGGCTAAATCTTTGCCTCTGGGTTATATGGCTCCGGATCTTGGTGATGATTATATCGCCTCTAACCCCCCCCAACCCCCCCTTACCAAGGGGGGGCAACAAGATTCAAATCCCCCCCTTACCAAGGGGGGGCAAGGGGGGGTATCTCCCAAGTTTTTGCGTTTGGTCGATCGCACCGCTGTCGATCTAACAAACTTTGTCACTGGTTCTAACGAGTCAGGATACCACGTTGTCGGCGCTAACTGGGATAAAGAATTTTCCCTACCTGCAATGGTTGTGGGCGTTAGAACTGCTAAAAAGGGCGATCGGGCGGTGCACAACCCCGAACAAACCTTGCAAAGTGCCCGAGGAATTGAAGTCGGCCACATCTTCCAATTAGGCACCAAATACTCGCAAGCAATGGGCGCCACCTACACCAGCGAACAAGGCGAAGAAATGCCCTTTATCATGGGCTGCTACGGCGTCGGCGTGTCGCGGCTGGCTCAATCTGCCGTAGAACAATCCTACGACAAAGATGGGATAATTTGGCCGGTGGCGATCGCCCCGTATCACGCCATCATTAGCATCCCCAATATTTCCGACGCCCAACAAGTAGAAGTCGCCGAAAAACTCTATACAGAACTCAATCAATCTGGCATTGAAACCCTGTTAGATGACCGCGAAGAACGAGCCGGAGTTAAATTCAAAGATGCAGATTTAATCGGCATTCCCTATCGAATTGTAACTGGTCGTTCCCTGAAATTAGGGAAAGTTGAAGTTGTGGAAAGAGCAACTCACAAATCCCATGAAATTCTGATTGATGAAGTCAATTATACTTTAAAACAGTGGATTGATGCCGCCATCAAATAAGTTTTTGTAACGGTAAGGTGCGCGCTGCACCTACATTGAGGCTAGCAAGGTGCGCGACGCGCACCCTACATAAACTTCTATAAAACTTAAAACTCGATATGAATCTGAACCTAAATCAGTTTCTTCGATTCCCTCAATCCAGAATTTGGCGGTACTTAGCCCAAGTAACTGTCGTGGCGATCGCTTTCGCCGTGGGGGCGAGGCTAGCATTTGCAATTCAAGGTGTCAATCCCTTTGCTTCCTCAGTGTGGCTGCCCGCAGGAATTGCACAAGCCGGACTTTTATTGTTTGGCCCAAAAGCTTGGCCTGCGATTGTTTTGGGTATATTTTTCCTCAATTTAGTTAACCCAAGCGAACAGATATTTGCAATTTGGGTGGGAGGCAACGTAGGAGCAGTTTTGCAAGCTGTTTTTGCAGCCACTGTGCTGCGCTGGCTGGGGTTTCGTCCGTCTCTAGAACGTTTGAAAGATGTAGTTAATTTAATTTTATTGGGCGGTTTAGTTTCTACTCAGATTAGTTGCACTATTGGCGCGTTTTCCATATATTTAGCTGGCAAAGTAGATTGGGCAGAATACTGGTCGCTCCGGTGGAATTGGTGGCTGGGAGATGCAATGGGAGTTTTAATTTTAACTCCTTTGATTTTAATATTTTTGCGTCCTAAGGCAACCGCCGATCGCTTAAAAAGACAAACCGAACTCCCTAAAAATTATTTAATTTGGCGGGGAGTATGGTTAATATTATTAATTGGGGTAAGCTGGCTTGTCTTTGAGTCAAAAAATGAAGCTTCTATTTCTCGCTATCCCCTGGAATATTTGCCGTTTCCTTTGATAATTTGGGCGTCGCTCCAATTCGGTCAGCGGGCCGCTGTCCTAGCATCGTTCATTGTCTCAAGTATCGCAATTTTTGGCAGTTCTAATGGAGGTGGGCCATTTATAGCCAAAGCCGACAATATCAATCAGGCTATCTTGTTTTTGCAATCTTTTATGGCGGTAGTTACGATTACCTCGCTGTTATTGGCTGCGACGGTAGCCGAACGCGCGGAGGCAGAAAATTCTCTGCGAGTAAGCGAAATTAAATATCGAGAATTGGTGGAAAATGCTAACAGTATTATTGTCAAACTAGCTCCGGACGGCACGATTACTTTTTTTAATGAATTTGCAGAAATATTCTTTGGCTACAATCAGGAAGAAATCATTGGCAAAAATGCAGTGGGAACAATTATTCCTGTGAGTGACATCGCAGGAAATAAATTAGAGTTGGTTTATAATGAAATTTTACAAAATCCCGATCGCTTTACTAGCTATGAAAATGAAAATATCCGGCGTAACGGATCTCGCGTTTGGGTATCTTGGGCAAATAAACCGCTGTTTGATGCAGCGGGAGAACTCTTGGGAATCCTCTGCATCGGCACAGATATCACCGATCGCCGAAAAGCTGAAATAGAGCTGCTTCATCTGAACGAAAAGCTGGAAATCCGAGTGGCAGAGCGGACAAATGCCCTCAAACAAAGCGAACTTCAGCTACAGAAACAGAAATCGGCATTAATTGATTTAGCCAAAAATAAAGCGCTGAATCAAGGCGATTTAACCAAAGCGCTTCAAGAAATCACTGAAACTGCTAGCCGTACTCTGGAAGTTGCGCGATCGAGCGTCTGGTTGTACGATCGCCCTAAATCCAAGATGGAGTGCCTGGATTTGTTCGATCGCGCCCTCAACCAGCACTCAGAGGGTATGGAATTAGCAGAAGCAGACTATCCTGTCTATTTTCAAGCACTGCGAGAAGAACGCGCAATTGCTGCCTTTGACGCGCAAAAAGATTTTAGAACTAGAGAATTTGTGGAATCTTACCTAATTCCGTTCGGCATCACTTCCATGCTAGATACACCGATTCAAATAGGCGGAGAAACAGCAGGAGTTCTCTGTTTGGAACACGTAGGAATGCCGCGCTATTGGACTATCGAAGAACAAAGTTTCGCTGTTTCTCTAACAGATTCTGTAACTTTTGCAGTGGAAGCGCGAGAACGCCAGCGCGCCGAATCAGCCCTGCGGCAAGCTGAGGCCAAATACCGCAGCATTTTTGAGAATGCGATCGTCGGCATTTTTCAAACTACTCCAGATGGCGAATATCTCAGCGTCAATCCTGCTTTAATTCGCCTTTACGGTTACAGTTCCTGCGAGGAGTTGATGGGAAATTTAACTGATATCAACCGCCAGCTATATGTATACCCGGAACGCCGCGCCGAAGTCATCCACTTAATGCGAACAAACGGCAAAGTATCGGATTTTGAATCTCAAGTTTACCGCCAAGATGGCAGTATAATTTGGATTTCCGAAAATGCTTATACTGTCTGCGACATACATGGAAATTTGCTTTATTACGAAGGTACTGTCGAAGATATCACAACTCGCAAAGAAGCTGAAGCAGCTTTGCGCTTAGAACAAGAAAAATCTGACCGTCTCCTCCTCAACGTTTTGCCGCAAGCGATCGCCGAAAGACTCAAACAAGACCAAAGCATCATCGCCGATACTTTTGCCGAAGTCACAGTATTGTTTGCAGATATAGTCGGTTTTACTCAAATTAGCTCCCAAATTTCTCCGCCGGAATTAGTTTCCTTGCTTAACGAGATTTTTTCGACATTCGATCGCCTAGCCGAAAAGCACGGATTGGAAAAAATTAAGACGATTGGCGACGCTTACATGGTAGTTGGAGGGCTGCCGATGCCCCGCAGCGATCACGCAGAGGCGATCGCCCAAATGGCCCTGGATATGCAGCAGGCAATTATTGACTTCAGCAATACCAACAATCAAGATTTCAGCATCAGAATCGGCATCAACAGCGGCCCGGTTGTCGCCGGAGTCATCGGCATAAAAAAATTCATTTACGATTTGTGGGGAGACACCGTTAACACCGCTTCCCGCATGGAATCCCACGGCTTACCCGGTCAAATTCAAGTTACATCTGCAACTTACGAGCGATTGCAGGACAAGTATTTATTAGAAAGTCGCGGCACCATTGAAGTCAAAGGCAAAGGCGAGATGAACACTTATTTTGTCACAGGAATCAAGTTATAAAATAAGGAAGATGAAAGAGGCAAAAAGGAAGAAGTAATAGTAGTTGTAGGGTGTGTCGCTAGTGAAAAAACCTCAATTTAAATCAATTTTTTGAGTAGCAACGCACCTGTGCTTAGCCCGTACAAACAAAGCCAAAGATTCTATTTAAATAATTAAAAATCTCCTAATAGTTTTGACGGTTGGTATAGTTAGTTAAAAATATAAAAGTCACTATGAACCAAAACAAAAATCAATTTATGCGATTTATTCAATCTATAAATTGGCAATATTTAGGAAAAATAGCTGTCATTGCCTTTGCTTACGCTTTAGGAGCTAAAATAGCATCTTCAATCCCCGGCGTGAATAAATTAGCTACCTGCGTCTGGCCGCCCGCAGGAATTGCCCAAGCAGCAGTTTTATTATTTGGTCGGCGCCTTTGGCCGGGAATAGCTTTAGGCGTATTTTTTTACGAGACTCTCAACCTCAAAATATCCTTAATAAATGCAACAATTAGTGCTTTTTGCGGTTGTTTGCAAGCTTTATGTGCATTTACTTTGCTGCAACAGTTCAAGTTTCGTCCCTCACTCGATCGGCTGAGTGATGTAGTCAATTTAATATTTTGCGGTGCTGTAGTTGCCACTCAAATTAACTGCTCTCTCGGTACGCTGCGTCTGTGTTTGACTGGTCTAGTTCAGTGGAGCGAATATTGGACAATTCGGTGGAATTGGTATCTCGGAGATACATTAGGAGTTTTGATTTTTACTCCACTGCTGCTGATTGCATACCAAAAAATAACGGCACGTCATTCACCAAATACACGCCGTAAGACACTTGCAAGTCTAATTTGGCGTGGCATCTGCTTGCTGTCATTGGTAACAGTCAGTTGGCTAGTATACAACTCAAAAAGTGATAGCCATCTTTCCGGTTATCCCCTTGAATACTTGCCATTTCCGTTGGTTATTTGGGCGACCATTCAATTCGGACAGCGCGGGGCTGTTTTAGCATCTTTCCTTGTATCCAGTATCGCCATTTGGGGCGGTTCTCAGGGAGGCGGCCCCTTTATTGCAAAAGCCATAACTATCAATCAATCAATTTTATTTTTGCAGGCTTTTATGAGCGTAATAGTAGTTACTTCGCTGCTATTGGCCGCCACAATTAGCGAACGTGCATCAGCAGAGTATTCGTTACGGGAAAGCGAAATCAAGTATCGGGAATTGGTAGAGAATGCTAACAGCATTATTTTAAAAATAGATACGGAAGGGAATATTACTTTTTTTAATGAATTTGCACAGAAGTTTTTTGGTTACAGGGAAGAAGAAATACTGGGAAAAAACGCTGTTGGCACAATTGTCCCCCTGACAGATACAGCGGGAAACGACCTGAAAGTATTATTGAACAATATTTTAAAGAACCCGGAAGAATATACGACAAATGAAAATGAAAGCATCCAGCGTAACGGAACTCGCGTTTGGGTATCGTGGGCAAATAAACCGCTGTTTGATGCGGCAGGAAATTTCGCGGGACTGCTGGCAATCGGTACGGATATCACAGACCGCAGGCGGGCTGAAATTGCGCTTTACAAGCTGAATGAAGAGTTAGAATCTAGAGTTGAAGAACGAACTAATGCTCTGCATGAAACTCTCAAAGCGCTGCGCTATCAGCAGGAACAATCCGAGCGCTTGCTATTGAATATTTTGCCTGAAGAAATAGCAAATCGGTTGAAGCGGGGAGATAGCACGATCGCAGATACTTTTGCTGATGTTACTGTCTTGTTTGCGGACATCGTAGGTTTTACTCAATTGAGTGCGCGAGTTTCTCCTACAGAATTAGTTGCGTTGCTGAATGACATTTTTTCGACATTTGACAACCTAGCAGAAAGGCACGGTTTAGAAAAAATTAAGACGATTGGCGATGCTTACATGGTTGTTGGAGGGCTGCCAATTACTCGCCCCGATCATGCAGAGGCGATCGCAGAAATGGCACTGGATATGCAGGAGGCAATAATTGATTTCAGCAATACCCACAATCAATATCTTAGCATCCGAATCGGCATCAACACCGGCCCGGTTGTCGCCGGAGTCATCGGCATTAAAAAATTTATTTACGATTTGTGGGGAGACACCGTTAATACTGCTTCCCGCATGGAATCTCACGGCAAGCCCGGGAGCATTCACGTCACATCTACAACTTATCATAAATTGCAGAAAAAGTATGTATTTGAGAGTCGCGGTGCGATCGAAGTTAAAGGTAAAGGGATGATGACTACTTATTTACTGCAATGCAGAAAATTTATTTAATTCAGGTTTGTAGTGAGGACTTCAGTCCTTTCTTTTCTTACTTAGGAAGAAGGACTAAAGTCAGGTTTGTAGTGAGGACTTCAGTCCTTTCTTTTCTTACTTAGGAAGAAGGACTAAAGTCCTCACTACGAACAGGTTTTTTCGTAAAAGTAAGGGCGATCGCAGAGGTTTGTAGTCGGGACTTCAGTCC